>JALOQW010000011.1 GCA_025459275.1 Pirellula sp. | reverse complement strand
TTCGCGGACGGTGGGACCGTAACCGCGCGAGCGAATCTTGTCCTTGGCATAGGAAATGTTCCGTTTTCGTGGTGTCCGCTGTGCCATACAATCAATAGCGGATATTAGATTTTCTGGAACGTAAGCTAGGAGCATTCGAGTATGGCGAAGTGTCTTGTGACTGGTGGCTGTGGGTTCATCGGTTCTCATTTGGTGCGAGCACTTCTGGATGCTGGCCACAAGGTTCGCGTGCTGGATAATCTTTCGACTGGTAAGCTTGCGAATCTCGAGGAAGTCCGAACCCGAATTGACTTGATCGAAGGGGATGTTACCGACCCGATTGCGGTGAAGGAAGCGTTATCGGGGGTGGAACGGGTGTTTCACCAGGCAGCCTTGGCGTCGGTGCCCCTTTCTTTGGAGCGGCCACTGGATACGCACCACGCTTGCGTTACGGGGACACTCACCATGCTCCAAGCGAGTGTTGGCGCCAACGTCAAGCGATTCGTGTATGCAGCGAGTAGCAGCGCTTACGGAGACCAGCCGACTTCATCGAAGCGAGAGACCGACCTTCCGATGCCGTTATCCCCTTATGCGGTGGCAAAGCTCGCAGGAGAGTACTACTGCCAAGCGTATTTCCATAGCTTCGGTTTGGAGACAGTGGGGCTTCGGTACTTCAATGTGTTCGGGCCGAGGCAAGATCCTGACAGTCCCTACTCTGCGGTCATTCCTTTGTTCGTCAGTCGGATTCTCGGTGGAGAGCGTCCGTCGATCTTTGGCGACGGTCTGCAGTCTCGAGATTTTACGTTTGTTGCAAACGTCGTTCACGGCAATTTGCTGGCGAGCGAACGCCCGAACATCGGTGGTCGCGTGATCAATATCGCCGATGGCGGGCAAACGTCGCTTCTGCAATTGCTCGGGATCTTGTCCAAACTGCTGCGCCGCGAGGTCGAGCCAGAGTTCCTCCCGGCCCGCGTTGGAGATGTCCGCGAGAGCTTGGCGGACATTACCTTGGCTCGGCGATTGCTCGGATACGAGCCTCAGGTACGATTGGAAGAAGGCTTAAGGAGAACGATCGAGTACTATCGTCAGCTGGTTACACATTGAAATCGCATGTCGGAACATTTAGCGCAGGAACTGATTCGGGAGTTGGCATCGCACTCGTCATGCATTGTCGCATTCTCTGGAGGTGTGGATAGCGCGGTGGTTGCAGCGGCTGCGTACCGAGCCATCGGCGATCGAGCCGTGGCATGGACAGGAATTGGGCCTGCGGTTTCGCAATCTGACCGTGAAGCAGCAGCGGAGGTTTCCCGCTCGATTGGAATACGACATGTTCAGGTAGAAACTTCAGAGATTCAAAATCCCGACTACGTTCGAAATGGTCCCGATCGTTGCTTTCATTGCAAGTCGACGTTGTATGCATCGATCCGGCGTTGGGCGGACGAACAGGGATTCGAAGCCATCGTGTCGGGAACGAACCACGACGACTTAGGGGACTATCGTCCAGGATTGAAGGCCGCATCAGACTTTGGAGTAACTGCACCGTTGGCAAAGTTGGGAATCGGGAAAGATCAAGTCCGCGAGATCGCTCGATTGTGGGAACTGAGTGTTTCGGAGAAACCGGCAAGCCCATGCCTTGCAAGTCGAATTGCCTACGGTGAGATCGTGACGATAGGGCGTTTGGCGGGTATTGAAGCCATCGAGGGCTGGCTTGCCGAGCGAGGCTTCGCCGATGTTCGAGCAAGAGACCACGGATCTGGTTTACTGAGGCTCGAGATACATCCCTCAGAGTGGGATCGCTTTCTCCAGCAGGAAACTCGAGTAGCTTGTACCGCATTCGCTATGGAACAGGGCTACAAGTTCGTGACCCTCGACATAGGTGGCCGCGCCAGCGGTTCGCTGAATCGAGTGCTCCCCTCAGCCAACCTCAAGAAATAACCAGTCCCGTGAATGCAACAACCGGAGGGGGTAAGCCTCCGGTTGCTGCGGACTTGTTTAGGTTCGATGCTGTAGGGCGTCTACCACATCAATTCCACCCCGGCGGTCAGACCGTTGTAGACGATATCGGATTTGTTGTTGATCGTCGGAACACGACCAGCCCCTGGCAAGAAGAGGGAAGGTGGTGTCGAGTTGTAGTTGTTCACTGCCAACGCTACGTTGTCGACCCAAATGACTTGGTAGGAAGTGCGGAAGGCCACTGAATAGCTCAATCGGTACACCAACTGTGGCGACAGTTGTGTGATATAGGCTGCAGTGTTTTCGACGACGGACTCATTGATCTCGGGGATGCCGAAACCAGGCAAGGAGTTCGCGAAGATGGTCGAATGTTGCTGTGAACGGTTGTTATAGATACCCGTTTTCAGCTCGCAACCAACCTTTACCCCTGGAAGCCAGTTGTACCAGAGGTCGCCACCTACCTGCCAGCCAACAAGGGAGTTGGTCGTGTTCACACTGTAGTCGAAGAAACGCGGACCGTTATTGGCGGCCCCGTTGTTGTTCAGACCCTCGGCGGTGAAGACGCTGCTTTCATCCAAATCCAAGTAGCGAACGCCGGTCAGGAAGCTTCCTTGGAAGAAGCCATACGGTTCTGCCCATCGACGACGGAAACTCAACTCACCATTGTGCAATTCCGAGCTGTAGCTCAGGGTGTGTTGCAGCGAACGATCCGAGTCATCGAAACCGCCAGCGGGAAGCGTTCCGAAATCGCTAATGAAGGAGTACAGATCTGCCTGCTGCCGGAATACCGATGCGCTTTGATTCCAATCGTCGAGACCAAAGTAGAGGATCTCAATGTTCGAACCGGGACCCGTTTGAATGTTGAGTTGCGTCATCAGACCGGCATTCATACCGTCGATGGGGACATTGTCGCTCCCCAAGACAAAGTCACCAGTGCCAATTCCGATGGATGAGGTGTTGAACGTGGATGCTCCAGTCGTTCTCGCAAGTCCGATGACTTCGATCGAAGCATCGTACCAACGTTGGGTTGCGATACCGCCTTCGCCATAGGGAGCTAGAGAGATCGGTAGTCCAGCGACACAGCCTCTCATGTGTGATAGCAGGCCAGTGAGGCTTCGTCCGAAACCATCGCAATGGCCTCCACCGCATCCGCCACCGATGCCGCCACATTCTGGACAAGGTTGAGGACCACCCATCATGCTTGGGTCCATTCCCTCCGGACCATAGGCAGCAGGGTAACCTGGCGGAGGTCCATAGGGCATGGGGGACATGGTAGGATCTGTCGGCATGGCAGGAGCGACCATGGCTCCCGGCATTGAGCCGTCATCTCCTACGTAGGAAACGGGCAGCGAACTTGTGCTGCTCGGTCCGAGCATATCGGATCCCAAACTCCCTGGCTTCTGAGCAAGCACGTGCCCACTCGATCCCACCAGGGTCATGCTCGCCATCAAAGTAAGTTTCCAGCCTTTGAGCAGCCTCATCGAATTCACTCCAGCGCCTAATGCAACCGGTTCAACCGATCCGTCCCCAATGCAGAACGTTCGGAATACCTGATACCATCGGCTTTATCGGCACGTGCGTCATGAAACGTTCGTCGAAAGGGAGTTTTTCTCGCTACAGGCCGCAAAATTGACCCTTTCCGACCTGGGGATTTGCTAGCAGGGCGGCTTGCGCTGTTTCGTTTGAATTTGAACGGGCAACTACGGCTGTCAGTGTAAACTTTGCGGGTCGCGAGCTTTGGTCGATGTCTCCACAATGTAGATCTCGTAACGAACGACAGAAACTCTTGAGCGCACTATGTCCTTAGGCCGATGCCGAATGACGATGCGATGGATGGCATCGCGCAAGGACGTTCGAAGGTGGAGAGCAAGGATGTTAAAGAAATTTTGGTTGGGGACGTTCCTGGCGTCCATGAGTGCGGGGACCGGACTCGGAATCGAGTTCGATCTCCAGACATATGTCAATACAAAGGTTGAGGCTCAGAAGGACGCAGCGCCAGTTGTATTCGCAAGCTGCCGCGAAAACGCCTGCGATCCTTGTGCAACATGCGATGCCGATCCGCGCGGGTGCGGATGCTTGGGAAGTGGTTGCGATTCCGGCGATTGCTGTGATTCGTTCGGGTGTGATGATGGCCTGCTGGGCTTAGGTCTCATCAAGAAGAGCGAAATGTGCTACGACGACTTCATTAGCCCCATGACCAACCCGGTCTATTTTGAAGACCCGCGA
This sequence comes from Pirellula sp., assembly GCA_025459275.1. Lineage (GTDB taxonomy): Bacteria > Planctomycetota > Planctomycetia > Pirellulales > Pirellulaceae > JBKCUI01. The sequence goes on along the minus strand of JALOQW010000011.1, from coordinate 22,849 downwards.
CAGCTAACCGAAGCCCGCGCGATCTTCATCAATCACAAGCTTCCGTACTTCAACGCCATTTCGGCCCCCGGAGGTCGAATTCAGTTGTACGCCATTCAGCTCCGTGCGCGATTGACCGAGAATCTCTCGTTGATCGCTGTTAAGGACGGCTATGTGGTTTCGCAAAGCCCATTGCTTGATGACGGCTGGGGGGATTTGTCTGCGGGCTTAAAGTACAGTCTCTATCGAGACTCATCCCGCGGTCGAATGATTTCAATCGGAGGCCGGTTCGAGGCGCCGACGGGAATGGCGCGGACTCTTCAGGCCAACGGTGACGGCGTGTTCGATTTCTTCCTTTCTGGCGGAGCGAGAGTGGGCCAGGGGGCTCACTGGTTGACGGGATCAGGCTTCATTCTCCCGGTTGATAGCCAAGCCGAAAATCAAATGTGGTATTGGTCGAATCACCTCGATAAGCGGATCGGCGATTCGCGCGTCTACTTGTTCACGGAATTGAACTGGTACCACTACCTCAAGAGTGGTTCGAACTTCCCATTGCCTGTTCAAGGTGGCGATCTGTTCAATCTCGGGTCGGTTGACATTGCGGGCACCAACATCGTTACGAATGCGTTCGGATCGAAGTTCAAGCCGAATCGCAACGTCGAAATGGGTGTGGCCTGGGAATTCCCACTCACCCAAACAAGGGGCATTCTGGACAACCGCTTGACCGCTGACTTGATCTTACGCTACTAAGCGAAGCGCATCCCGACAAGGGAATCAGCTTGGCATCCGAAACATAAGCCAGGGCGGGTTCGAAAGAGTCCGCCCTGCTCCATTTCGTTACCGCTGAACCACCTTTTTCTTGGTCGCGGCAAACCGTTCCATCGCCTGCAAGGTCGATTGCCCTACGTGGTGTTCAATCCCTTCGGCGTCTACCGCCGCGTCCTCGGGGGGGACTCCCAGAGCGAGCAGGAAGCTATAAACGATCAAGTGCCGTCGTTTGCATCGTTCGGCCAAACGTCTCCCGGCCGGAGTGAGCAAGATAGGCCCATAGGGCTCACTTTGAACAAGTCCAACTCGCTTCAATCGGCCTACGGTTCGGTTGGCCGTGACGTGACTGACGGCAAAATGCCTCGCAATCTCCGTCAAACGACACTCACCGTCCTCCTCAATGAGCTGAGCGATCGCTTCGACGTAGTCCTCAGCCATCTCTGTCGAGTGGTCCCTCCGGACGCTGGCGTGTTGATTGGCGGTATTGGCTTTCTTTGGCACGTCTGTTTGGTCGAGTCGAGAGGAGAATGCGAAATCAATACTTCTAGGCGTTTCTGCCCTGGAAATATCGTACTCGGAGGTCGGACGGCTGGCCAGTCGAATCATGGGCTTCCGCGTCATTCTTCCGGGAAGCCGTATTGACACGGGTTTAGCCAAGGCTACACTTTTTGTAGCTTCGGCTACATTGTAACAATCCAACAATGCTTTGTCTCGACTAGGGTTTCGTATGTTGCAACGAAAAAAAGGGTTTACGCTGGTGGAATTGCTTGTGGTCATCGCGATCATCGGCATTCTCGTCGGACTGTTGCTGCCGGCGGTACAGAGTGCGCGCGAGGCGGCTCGGCGAATGAGCTGCCAGTCCAATATGCGACAGTTGGGGCTGGCGTTATTCAACTACGAAAGCGCCTTCCGAACGTTTCCCCCCGCGTATAATGCCGAGACGCGACATCCAATGCGAGATCCGATCACCTTCGACGGTCCGAACGGATTCGCATGGGGGGCATTGATCCTGCCGCAGCTGGAACAGCTGCCGGTCTATAACAGGTTGGTCTTTACGGAGCCCTGTTGGACGTTCTTTCAAGGAGACGCCATTCAAGCCAGGATTCCGACGTTCCTGTGTCCCTCCGCAAGCGAAAGCGATGGGCCGATTCGTGTTCGGAATGAAGCAGGGACCGAGTTAGCGGTCTTTGGACGGGCGACGTATGTTGCGAATGCAGGTCAGGATGAGCCTTGGGGATACTCCATCGAGGATGCGTCAACCGTTGCGGATGGGCCGATGTTCCGTAACTCGCGCATCCGCACTCGAGATGTGACCGATGGACTCTCCAATACAGTCTTTCTCGGCGAGCACGCGTCGGTGCTGAGCGACAAAACATGGGTAGGGGTCGTGCCGGGTGCGGTTGTATGCGCGAACAATCCTCGCAAGTTTCCGATTACTGAATGCGACGGCGCCGCGACGCTCGTGAATGTTCATAGCGGACCAGCCCCGGACGAAATTGATCCGATCACAGGTTTCGCCCCGATCCACCCCCCCAACAGCCCTCTAGCGCACGTGTGCCAAATGTATTCCGAGCACGGTTCGGGTGCGAACATCAGCTTCGGAGATGGGAGCGTCCGTTTCATCTCCGCCCACATTCATCAACCAACCTGGGCTGCCTTGTCGAGCCGCAATAAAGGAGATCTGATTTGGAATCTCGACGAATAGCCCCCTATGGTCTCCTAGTCATTGGCTTGGGTTTGTGCATCGGCAGCGGCATCTATATTTGGCAGTGGTGGACCAGACCCGCCGTTGTTCACTATGACAATCTGAAATACATACAACTTCTACGCACCGCCTGTTCCAGCCAACGTGCCGATCAGCTCGAAGGAGTCGAAAGGGCTGTTGTGATGCGCCGCGAATCCGGCAACATGACAGATGCGGAATGGAAAGAATTCGAGAAGATTTTCCAAATTGCGCGGCGGGGGGACTGGCGAACGGCTGACCAGCAAGCCTATCGTCTGGAACTTGGGCAACTGAACCGGCATCGTTCTGAATAGCGACGTTGCTGACGCGGAGTTCATCGGCGTTGCCCGCGATCACCTTCCGGGAGCTGGGAATCGATGCCTTTGAGAAACATGATTGTCCTGTTGTTCGGTGTATGGTCGATCTGGATAACTCCGGAGCGGCTGGAATCTCAAGACATCCTTCCCGGCGACGAAGAGTTGCGATGGAATCAGATTCAGGTCATCGGTACGCACAACTCGTATCATCTCGCGCCGACGCCACAAGTGATGGAACTGATCGCGTTGAGTGGTCGAGATACCGCGCTGAGTATCGATTACACCCATGCACCGTTGTCACAACAATTCTCCAACTACGGCATCCGTCAGATTGAACTCGATTTGTATGCGGATCCCGAAGGTGGACTGTATAGCAGTCCTTCCGCGTGGAAACTACTAGGCGGACCTATCAATGATGCTCGCATGACCTTCGACTTCGCAGCCATCATGCGTCGACCTGGCTTCAAGATCATTCATGCACCTGGCTTCGATTACGCAACGCACGTCCCTACTTTGGAACAAGCGCTCGAGCAAATCGTCGCATGGTCGGATGCGAATCCCTATCATTTGCCGATCCTTGTCCTGCTCGAACTCAAAGAGTCCACGTCTCCGCTGGCGGGAGTGAAGCCCTTGCCATTCGATGACGCAATGCTCGATGCTTTGGATCAAGTGTTGCTTCAAAAGACGCCAATGAATAAACGTTGGATTCCGGATGATTTACGTGGCGATCGCGCAACTCTTCGTGAAGCGATTCTGAAGGAAGGCTGGCCGAAACTCCAGGAGTCCAAGGGAAAGATCCTCTTTGCCTTGGACAACACCAATGGTGTGCGGGACAGATATCTGAAAGACCACACGTCACTTGAAGGCAGGGCCATGTTTGCATCGGTGGACGCTGAGCATCCGGCTGCGGCATGGATGAAAATCAACAATCCCATTGCGGACTTTGAACGCATTCAAAGCGCTGTTCGAATGGGCTTTCTGGTCCGAACTCGCGCCGATGCAGACACGCGTCAAGCTCGGACCGGCGACACAGCCATGCGTGATCGAGCAATAGAGAGCGGCGCACAATTCATTAGCACCGACTACCCGGTCCCGGATGAACGGTTCACCGACTACCGTGTCCAATGGCCCAACGACGCAGTCTATCGACGCAATCCAGTATCGCTCGCGCCGTAATCATTGTCTTTGCTCATTGCCGGTCCCTGGTCCGATCCGCGAGCAGCGCGAGGTTCGCATTCTTGCAGAACCGCGGGCCGTCGCACATCCGCCGAGACGGACTAGCCGCGTTATTGGGAACTGCGATTCGATCCCGCAGCCGCAATCGTTGACGTGAGCCGCGGGCGCTAGCCGCGTTAGAGGGCCAATCCATGAGATGCAAGCTGCCGCAATCGTTGAATTGCAATGAGCGGCAGCCGTTATAGACATGGGGATGCCCCGAAGCGCCGCTAGCGCGTGCGGCTCACGTGCGCAGATCCGTCGGGCGGGCTAGCCGCGTTATTGGGACCTGTCCACTAGCACGCCGCTACTGCGGGATTGCGGTGTATCGCATAGACTAGCTATCTATGCATGCAGCAAGTCCCCAAAAAATCCTCCAATCCCGGTTCGGCTTCTCTTCGTTCCGAGGCTTCCAACAACAAGTGATCGATCGCACATTGGCGGGGGGGCATTCGCTGGTCATCATGCCCACGGGCGGTGGTAAATCCCTTTGCTACCAGATCCCTGCATTGACCCATTACGAGTCTCGAAACGAGTCCGATGCACGACCACCATTGACCTTGGTCCTTTCACCTCTGGTCGCGTTGATGAAAGACCAAGTCGAAGCGCTGCGAGCTCGAGGACTCGACGTGGCCATGATCAATTCGCTGTTGCGCCGCGAGGAACGTTTGTCGTCCATGAGAGCCATCGCGCAAGGCCGATATGCCATGCTCTACGTCACACCGGAACGCTTTCGCAAGCAGGAGTTCCTCGAAGTGCTCGCTGCGCGACAAGTTAAGTTGCTGGCGGTGGACGAGGCCCATTGCATCAGCGAGTGGGGACACGACTTTCGGCCCGATTACTCACGGCTAGTCGAGATCCGAAAGATGCTCGGCTGCCCGACCACCCTGGCATTAACTGCCACGGCTACATCGGCAGTGCAGCAAGACATTTTGCGACAACTAGGAGTCTCGAGTTTTGGGGAATCGTTGGATGCGTGCCAATTGTTTCATGCAGGCATCGGTCGTCCAAATCTTCATTTACACATTCATGAGGTCTGGGGGGTAGAAGAGAAGACCGACCAAATCCTTGATGTTCTCAAGCGTTGGAACCATGGCTCGGGAATCGTCTACTTCACGTTGATTCGTTCCCTGGAGGCCATGAGTCAACGGTTGCAAAATCTAGGAGTGGTGCACGATGTTTATCACGGGGACTTGCCGCGTCAGAGAAGGCATCGCGTACAAGAAGCGTTTATGTCGGGAGAGATGCCGTTGGTATTGGCGACGAACGCCTTTGGTATGGGAATCGACAAAAAGGACATCCGATTCGTCCTCCATGCAGAGATCCCTGGATCGCTGGAAGCGTATTATCAAGAGATCGGACGAGCTGGCCGCGATGGATTCGATTCCGAGTGCGTGTTCTTGTATTGCCAAGAAGATCTTTTGACGCAAATGGAGTTTGCTCGATGGTCGAATCCTGATGCCGATTTTTATCATCGTGTTTATGATTTTCTTGTGCATGACCGAGATCAAGTTCGCGCGTATGGCATGGAATGGCTGCGGCAGCGACTTTCGCACAAACACAAGCACGATCGTAGATTGGAGACAGCACTATCGATGCTGCATCGATATGGTCTCATCGAAGATGCGCTGGATCTAAGCAATGTCCAGGTGAACGGCGAATTGCCTGAATCGCTTGCGAGCGAAGAAGCTCGGCAGTCCAAATTGCTTCGCGATCAGAGACAGTTGTACGCGCTCGTCGAGTACGTCAAGGCGCCGGACCGGAGGGAGTTTCTGGAGGAATACTTCGCATGAGATGACTGCGCATCTAACTCACAATACCAATCGATGAAGCACGTGGCGTAGGCATCCTGCCTGCGAACAGCACGTCATGAAGTGCGAGCATTGGCGACTCGACGGCACTTGTTGACACGCTAGAAGCCTATCCCACTTTCGTTGAACTGTATTGCGCGGAGCCGGAAGGTCACGGAAGGATTTCACTGAAGAAGCGAAGCCAATTGCCATGGAACACGGCTTCGATTTCCGACTGGTTGTAGCCTCGTCGTTGCATCAGACCGATGAGTTTTTGCAGGTCTCGATACCGATTCAAGTCCGCGGGGGTTTGTTCGTAGCCATATCCGCCATCAAGATCGGTCCCGAGTCCGATATGTCGGACGCTGCCTCCGGAGAGTGACCGAATATGATCCATTTGATCGACGGCTCGATCGAGGGTGGCTTTGGGGAGCGAGCGCCCTCGGACGAATCCGTCTTCGAGCATGATGACATCCATCGACACTCCGAGAACTCCGTCACGCTCGATGACCCATCGTATTTGGTCATCGCTGAATTGACGTTGCCAATTGCAAATAGCCCGTGCGTTTTGGTGACTTGCGTGGATACGCCCTTTAAAGTGTTTCGCGACCTGCCAAAACGCAACATCGGACAAATGGGTCATATCGATGGTCACGCCGAGTTCTTCGCACAGCTTGAGGAGATCGATGGCATCAAGCGACAAACCGACCTCACTGCGTGTACCGCCGCCATAACGATTGGTTCCATAATGGGTCAGCCCCAGCGCTCGTAGCCCCGCCCCATGGAACTCGCGAATCGTGTCTGGGCGCAGCAGTGGATCAGCACCTTCCATCGTCAAAATGAAGCCCAACGGGGCTCGCTGCGGTTCGTCCGTGTATGTCTGCCAGTGTTGCGTTAACGCATCCTTCGTCTTCAAGATCTTGAGGTAACCGTCCTGTTCCAAGGCTCGGTAGTAGGCCAAATGTGCATGGGCCATGGCGTAGCATGCATGAGGAGAGGTCCAGCCAAAGGAGTGATCGATCTGCATTTCTTGTCGAGCGAGCAAGGTTGTCAAGCAAACAGCGACTTGGGTTTGCCGAAGCTCGGGCAGGCTGAGTGTGCCATGTTGCCGCCCGGGATCGGTCATGCCTTGGGTGATCTCTTGAGCTCGCAGATCATCGACGCTCTGTCGGAGGTCGCGATTCCAATCCACGCCGTTCAGGGCCAAGTCCAAATGCGCGTCAAAAATCCACATGGCTCGTTCTCTTCCTTTTCACTTTGCACAACATCGCCGCACCCGGTGCGATATGATCGTAAACAACGAACGGCGCTGGAGTAGTGGATCTTGCCAAAGATCCTGTGTCGCAAGGAAGTTGCACAACCTCCACTACCTTCGTTGTACCGTATTGTATTTACCCACCAGGGCGATTCCGTGGTCCCGCCATCCCAGAATCCTTACGAACTCTCCCCTGCAAACTCGGATTCATCAGCACCGAGCCGCGTCCGCTACATGGTAGCCGCAGCGAGCGTGTTGATGGCCTTCATGCTTTATTTGGACCGTGTTTGTCTTGGAGAAATCGTCAAGAGCGAGTCGTTTCGAGGCGATTTCCCAGCACCTCGCGAAGAGATTGGGCGTGTGCTTGCCGCTTTCTTTTTCACGTATGCGTTATTTCAAATTCCTGCGGGATGGGCGAGCGATCGTTGGGGAGCACGTCGGATGCTGACCCTGTACATCGTGGGTTGGTCTCTGATGACTCTCGTAACAGGTTGGGTCGCGAGTTTGACCGGTTTACTGGCCGCGAGGTTGCTGTGTGGTGTGGCGCAAGCTGGAGCCTATCCGACTTCCGGAGGAGTGATCCGACGCTGGTTTCCGTTGCATCAGCGAGGGCAAGCCAGTTCGTGGGTTAGCTTTGGTGGGAGGCTAGGTGGTATGTTGGCTCCGGCGATTTCCACGTTGCTGATCGGATTGCTGGGGAATTGGCGAGTCGTACTTGTGCTCTATGGCTTAGTAGGATGTGTCGTTGCCTACTTGTATTGGTTTACGGTGCGGGACCAACCTGCGGAACATCCCATGGTGAATGCCGACGAGATCCATGAGATCGGACATGCACCCGATCGTGCGGAGGATCGGCAGCATATTCTGCAGGTCTTGGCGGCATGCCTTCTGAGTCCCTCGTTGTGGCTCAGTTCCATTGTGCAGTTCTGCATCAATGCCGGCTGGGTCTTCTTGATCACGTGGTTGCCGAGTTATCTGGTGGATGTTCAAAAAGTCAGTCCGTTCAGCGGTGCGATCATGGTCTCCATGGTCTTGGCTTGCGGTTTGCCTGGCATGCTGATGGGAGGCTGGGCGAGCGATCAAGCGGTGAAGCGATTGGGTTTGCGTTGGGGTCGCGTCCTGCCTGTCGCCGGGGCAGCCTCGGTGGCCTCGGTCGCTTATCTGCTCTGCCCTTGGCTTAGTTCCGTATGGTTGATCCTCCTGTGTTGCGGCATCGTTTCGATGATGACCGATTTTGGGAATCCGTCCTTTTGGGCCTTTATGCAAGATGTTGGAGGTCCCAATACCGCGACGATCTATGGATGGGCAAACATGTGGGGGAATCTCGGAGCATCCCTCAGTTCATTGCTGATCCCGCAGCTGATGAACTTCGGAGAAAGCCGAGGCCTAGGCCAAATGCCGGCGTTTATCGCCTGTGGCCTCTGTTTCTTGATCGCAGCCATGTGTGTCCTGGGGGTCAATGCTACGCGTCCCATTACAAGAGCTAACCGAAGCGACGAAACCGGAGGGATGGCACCCAGCCGCTAACACACGAACCTAAGATTTTCGATAGTGCCTGGCGCTGAATCGATAGAACAGGGCTGGCGTCACCAACTGATCCAAAAGAGTAGAGGACAGCATGCCTCCAAAAACAACAAGAGCCAAGGGGTGCAGGATCTCCTTCCCCGGTTCGTTGGCGCCGAACAGCAGCGGGGCGAGCCCGATAAAACTCGTCATGGCAGTCATCAAGACGGGCGTCAAACGGTCCAAGCTGCCACGTATGATGGTTTCCTGGCAGAATGGAAGACCTTCCACCTCGATCAAATGGATGTAATGGGAGACCATTAAGATTCCATTGCGACAAACGATGCCGATCAGCGTGATGAAACCGACCAGGTGCGCGACGGACAAGGTTGTCTCGGATGCCCAGACCATCGGCCATCGGTACCATGGCGCAGCGAGTAAATCCTTCAAATCAGGCATGTTGACGAAGAGTAACATGGTTATCGAACCTAAGGCAGCCAATGGGATATTGACCAAGATCTGAATCGCAGCCGTCCAGGAGCCGACGGCTTTATGAAGTAGGAAGAGGATTCCCAGTGTGCACAGAACACCGAATAGTATGAGTCGTCGATTGGCATCCTGTTGTGCTTGAAATTGTCCGCTGAGTTGGATGCGGTAGCCTCGATCTTCTTGTTTGAGCCGCTCCCGAATGGGTTCGATGACTGCTTCAATGTCGGCAACAGCATTTGCGAGGTCACGCCCCTGGACGTTGCAGTAGACGACCACCCGACGTTGTCCATCCTCTCGATTTAGGACATTCGGACCGGTGGTATCGATGATTTCTACAAGTTGCCCGAGTGACATTCGGCGCCCTGCTGGTGTTTCGATAACGGTGTCATTCACTGTTTGCGGATCCCGTCTCGAGGCTTCGTCGTACCAGACGACAAGACCGAAGTATTGATCGCCATCCAGGATCTGTGATACCACGCGGCCTTGGTAAGCAGTCTCAAGCCATTTGGCGATGTCGCTGGGTGCCAACCCGTGACGCGCAGCGATCTCGCGGCGGATCTGCATCCGTACCTGGGAGACCTCGACTTGCGGTTCCATTTGAAGATCGACAAGGCCTTCCACGGACCGCATGGCGTATTCGATTTCGTAAGCTGTTTGCCGCAGCTTTTGTAAATCTAGCCCGTAGACCTTGACGGCAATCTGAGCCCGAATGCCGCTCATCATATGATCGATGCGGTGAGAAATGGGTTGACCAACATTTACGGCTGCCCCGGGAAGGTAAGAGATCCGCTCTCGAATCTCGGCGGCGACTTCGTTCATCGGACGCCCAGTCCGGTCATGAGTCCAGCCTTGTGGAAGTGGTAGCCACGCTACCAATCGTCCCATCCAAGAGGACTTTGGGACATGGTGAGGGAAAAGGCCAACATCGATTTCTGAGACGTGAACTCCTTCGGCATGCTCATCGAGTTCAGCTCGCCCGGTACGCCTGGCGACCGATGCCACCTCAGGGATATCAAAGAGCTCGCGTTCCACCTGCGTTGCAATGCGCACGCTTTCTTTCAATGAAGTGCCTGGCTCCAGTCGCAATGAGACGGTCATTGTCCCCTCGTTGAGCTCAGGTAAAAACTCGCCTCCCATACCTAAAACCGAAATACAAACGCCACTGACCAAGACAAGCACGATGCAAAGAACCCAAGTTGCGTTAGGCAATGTCCATCTCAACAGCCGATCCATCATGAGTTTCAACGTTCGGGTCAGCCAGGGCTCCTTGGTACGTGACAGGAAGCGGTCACTCGGCAACAACCAGTATCCGAGCACAGGAGTTATCGTCAGAGAAACCAAGAGAGAGCATGCCAACGAAATCAAGTAGGCGAATCCCAACGGAGCAAACAGTCTCCCCTCGATCCCGGTCAGGGAAAACAATGGAATCACTACCAATACCACAATTGCCGTAGCGTAGACGATCGAGTTTCGAACTTCGCGCGATGCGTTATAAACGACATCCCATACGGGCTGTCGAAGCTCTTTCTGCAAATTGAAATTCTCTCGCAATCGCCGATAGATGTTTTCGATATCGACGATCGAATCGTCTACGAGGTCACCGATGGCTACAGCAATGCCACCGAGTGTCATGGTGTTGATCCCGATTTCGCACCAGTAAAAAACTAAGAAAGTCAGGAGAATCGAAAGAGGCATTGAGACGAGAGAGCTGATGCTCGTGCGTATGTTTCCAAGGAGTATCATCAGGACCACAACCACCCACAGCCCTGCTTCACGGATGGAGGCCAATACGTTCTCAACAGCTGCATGAATGAACCGGGACTGGCGAAATATCTGGTCATCAATAACGACGTGTTTCGGAAGCTCTTGTCGCAGCTCTTGAAGCGCAAGGTCTATTTCGCGATCGAGTTGCACCGTGTCTACCTGGGGCTGCTTCTGAACAGCGAGTATTACGGCAGGGCCGCCAACGAAACGGGTCGGATCTTCGTCACTTCGTTGCCATGAGCTGCTGTCACCGCGACGAACAGGCCCATCGAATCGCACCTCCGCGACATCTCCGATTCGTACAGGAATGGGATCTCGCAACACAACAGGTGATTCCTCAATCTCCTGGAGTGTTAGCGCCTGACCTTGGATTCGGATCACAGACTCGCGAGTATCGCGTTGCATGACACCGCCACCCGCAAGCAAGCTGGATTTTTGCGCCGCTTCGACAACTTGTTCGAGAGTGACGTTCTGTGCCAACAATCGCTGTGGGGAAGTGATGATCTGATACTGCTTGAGTATCCCACCCATGACCGTTACCTGCGAAACGCCGCGGACCGCGAGCAAACGATTTCTTAAATGGAACTCGCCCAGTGTTCGCAGTTGCATGGCTGTTTCCATCGCTGACTCCTGATCCAACTCCGTACGGTTACTGCGAAGGCCCAGCAGCATGACCTCTCCCATAATGGACGAGATCGGTGCCATGACCGGGTTAACCCCTTCGGGCAGGCGAGATCTCGCGAGCTGGAGTCGTTCCGTAACGATTTGTCGATCGATGAAGATATCGGTACCCCAGTCGAACTCGACCCAGACGATTGACAGTCCCAGAGCAGACGACGAACGCACGCGCTGTACACCGGTAGCACCCACCATTAAAAGTTCGACAGGACGAGTTACCAACGCTTCAACTTCTTCCGGGGCCAGGCCAGCCGCTTCGGTCATGATCACGACCGTGGGTCGATTCAAGTCGGGAAAAACATCGACTCGCGAGGATTGAACAGCCATCATTCCAGCCACCGCTATGGCCAACGCCCCGAAGAGAGTTAAAGCACGATGTTGCAGAGAGAAGCGAATGACAGAATCGATCATTGGTAAGTCTACCGAATAGAAGCGTAGGCCGTTTGCAGCCCCATGACTTGAGTAACGGCAACTTGTTCACCTGGATTCACGCCTGCAACGATCGAGATGAGTTTGTCGTCTCCTGGTCCGATGGTCACTTGACGGCGTTCCACCGATCCGTCTGGATCTCGTACAAAAACGAATGCACTGGAACCGTCTCGTATTACGGAGGAGCGAGGCACGCACAAAGCGTTGGGAAGGCTGCCAATGGAGATCGCAGCCCTGCCGAGCATTCGATCTCGAAACTCCGAACTGTGGTCGCCGTCCAGTTCTATCCAAATCGACAACGCTCCCGTTTCCCTGGAAACCGTGGGGCTAATGCGGCTGACTCTTCCTGAAAAAACACGATCTGGGAACGCATCGAACCGGGTGCGCACGGTCTGACCGACGGAGAGAAGCTCGCTATCCTTTGCAGGGACAAAGCCGATTACTTGAAAACCGCTAGGGTCGTGAAGCTCGAAGATATCTTCACCGAGTGTAATGGTATCTCCTGTCTTTCCGATGAAATCAAAAACGATCGAATCCGAGGGGGCACGAAGAGGGAATGCATCGAAGACCATTTTTTCTTCAGCAATCTTTCGGAGCATGGCTTCATCGAAACCGACCAGTTGTAATTGATGTTGCAAACTTGCAGCTAGCGTCTGATTCTTTTCAATCGACAACTGCAAATCTAGCAGAGTGCGTGGCGATACGCTGCCCGTAGCGGATGTGAGTCGTTGCTGCATTTCTATCTGCATGTCATGATCCAAAAGCGATTGGATCCAATCCAACTGCATGTCAACAACCTCGAGACTTGAGAGTTCTGCGAGAATTTCTCCCGTTCGGACCGCTTGGCTCCGATCCACATGGATCTTCTTCAGAACGCCGGGCAACTGTGGTGCGATCCGGAATCGTTTCGTCGGCGACAATTCCACTTCGATGTCAATCGAAAGTGTCTTTGCGAGTGGGTGCACTTCGGCGGTTGCGAACTCGATCCCGAAACGGGCCGCAGAATCGGAATCGAGACGCAGTGATGAACGAGTCATCAACCCAGCAAGCTCGTGCGCCCCTTGCACGACGACACGATCGCTTGAAAACAGACCACCCGCCATAAGCTCAACCGAATCAGTCCGTTGATCCGTGCCGACCGCTCCTAAACTGGGTTCCGCATATCGATCGGTATCCACCCAAACCAAACGTTTCTCGTATTCGGCTCCTTGTCGCGTGGATGCAGTTTCGACGAATACGTAATGCGATAGTCCGTCACTCCATAGAGCGCTGCGTGGGACGGAGAGCTTCGATTGATCTGCTCCCCGATAGAAAACCGCTTGTCCTGACATTCCCGGTTGGATTTCGGCGTTCATTTCGCCGACCGATAACGTGCACCAGGCGGATACCTGCTGTGTTTCGGCCGCAATGCCTCGCGAAATCGTGTCGATGGAAGTTCGCCACACGCGCTCGGGGAATGCGTTCAATGTGAACTCGACAGGCAATCCCACGGACAACTTGCTGGCATCTTTTTCCAAGACGTGAAGTCGAATCCAAAGTGAATCGTTGTCAACGATCTGAAAGAGATGCATATCAGGAGTGACGGACTGACCGAGAATGACATCCTGCTGGAGGACCGTGCCATCAATGGGAGATCGAACATGGAGGTTACCCCAGTGCTCACGTCCTGCCTCTGGAGAATCTATGTGCGATTCCCCTCGCCATGGAAGATCCAACACGTTGGCTTTGGTCTGCAGAACCCAAAGTCGATTTTGTGCCAGTCGGACAGCATTGTCTGCTTCGAAGATGCGCAGTTCCGGCACCGCCCCGGTTCGTCGCGTCGGGCTCAAAAGTTCCAGAATATTCTTGGTGCCCTTCAACTCGCGAACTGCGTCAACATGTTCGCGATGCAGTAACTCCAATTCACGTGACTCGATTTCAGCGAGCAGCTGCCCCGCCTTGACCCGTACCCCGGACCGCACATGAATCGCTGAAACACGTCCAGGCAAAATCGATGCAGCAACGGCGCGCCGCCCCCATGGAGACTCAATGGTTGCGAACGTCCTGACTCGATCCTGATGCCGTTGGGTGATGACTTCACCCGTTCGAACGTCGAGCATTCGCACAGCATTGGCCGACAGCGCAATCGTTCCCCGTTCTGCATTGATTAATGCTCCCTTCGAAGGAATGGGCTCATGCCCTTCATGAGCTTGCAGATTCGAATAGACTGCACCGTAAACCAGCACACTTAAAGCCACGATAACTCGCTGGATTCGGCTCACGGCTTCGATTCTCCAAGGATAAAGCTATCGGGATCCGGGAGCTCCGACTTCGCAGATTTTGCCGTTTGCAAGAACTCGTCAATGCAAGGAGGACAACAGAACTGGTAACTCTTTCCCCCGATAATCCATACGAACTTGGGATTCGCCTTCGTTTCTGTGATGGGGCAAATCCGATCACCTGGTTTTGGATTCATGTCGTGAGTCGACGGAATGCCACGGAATTTTTGGTAGGGAGTCGTTCTACCATTGGCAGCGATATCCTCTTCCGTGTAATGGCCACCTGGCTGCAGGTACAAAGCTTCCTCTTCGTCGTCAGAAACCTTCGAAGGCATCGAGGATAATGCATGGGAGTCACCAGCATGAACGGTGGTTGCGTTCGTGAAGGCGAGTCGAAATCGTTCACCGTCAATCGACAGGTTTGGCACGGTGATCTCGACGGCCTTTCCTGTCAGAGATTCCGGCAGTTTCGCAATGAACAAGGATGTTCTTCCTGGGGCATCACCGGGTTGCGGATCGGGTACGAAGGCAATGGATTGAGCCTCGGTCGCTCCCTCCGATTTCACAAATCCATTCAGCTCTTTAGCTTCAATATCGATAACGCGAGTTTCGTCCTGCCCCAACGTGAACAGTCGCACTTTGCCTTGGTCGTCGAAAACCGCCTCGACGTGATAACTGTCCCGTCCCAGTGAAACGATGATTCCTCCATGGTCGCCTGGCTTATGTTCGTGGTTCTCTGAGGTGGTGGTTTGAGTTGCAGCGGGCGGAGCAGTAGCGACCACCGGTGTCGCCTCTTGCTTCGAAGGCATGCATCCCAAAAACAGGAAAAAAACGAGATACAGCTTCTGCGACTTCGATGATGTCATGTTCTTAAAGTTCTCTGTAAGCATCTTGGATTACCTCCTTGGCACTATTTGGATCGCAAAAACTTCTCATGCATCTCATCGAGTTTGGCGAAGTATTTCTCCTGGCTTTTATCCACCTTCTTGAAGCAAGGCGGGCAGCAGACGAAGACTCGATAGCCACCGATGATCTGTGATTTGGACTGAGAGGTGACTTCGTTCTCCATAACAAGACACTGAGCCTGTGCCTTTGCTTGACGCTCCATGATCGTCTTGAGGTATTCGGGATCCGGCTTTCCCTCAACACACTCTTCACAACAGACAAAGAGCCTTTCCTTCGATTTGGGATCGACCCACTCTTTGAGTCCAGATTCATCAGGTAACTCATGCCCAGTCATTGGACATATTTTTTGAACCGCAGCCCGAAGCCGCTGACGCTTTTCGTCGACCTTGCCCTCTTGCAAGGGGTTCGCGATGACCGCCGTCGCGATCAGACTTACGACACAAAATGGTAGGATAAACTTCATGATGGATTCCGATTGTTGAATGAAGGACAGGAGGATCAATGGGGAGGGCATGCATGCTATGTCCGCCCTGAAACGCCCCGTGGTTGAGAGGCGAACGCAAGGTCAGCGCCAAGCAATGGGTTGATGCAAATGGACTTACGCAGATTGATTTGCGGACAAGACGATGTGCCGCGAGAAGTGCGCACTCAGATCCGCCAGATGCAAGCGCGCGCTTGCCATCGGCATGATGGGCTTAAGAAGTGGGTAACAGCCAACCTCGAAGAATGAGGCACTTGTCTCGCATCGGTGAAACCATTCACCAAAGGAGTAAGGCAAGAGATTGTGCTGGTACATCGAATCTTGGCAAACTCGTTCGACTCCGTCCCAAAGGCAACACACGGACGATTTCTGCATTGGCAGTCGGAGCCCGATAGCCTGTCTTCAGAATTCGAATCACGCAATCCCTGAAGGAATTTAGACGCCACGCATTTGGGGCAGCGGAATGTAGCGGATTGTTTGGATGCCGCCCGGTCCCCCAGGGACATCCATGAATCGGGCGACCCTGAAAACTCTGGGAGTTCGCTCGCAGCCAGTATCGATCGAATCCCGCAGCAGCAAAAGCCGCCCGCTCCCCATTGTCCGCACAAAACCAGCGTAATGAGAAACGCACGCGAAAAAGCTCGAACGAGTTTTGAACTCCTGTTTTCCATGGTGCTAATATAGTACGAAGGGGGCGAATGTTCCAGTTGTTCGCTCTTAGCTATCAAAACCACTCGCCGCAAAGCCATCTTGCCACCGGGTAGCCGCATTCGTTAGGCTTTAGGGTTGCCAGGATGGCGAAACGGAAGCAGGGATGCCCTCGAAGATTGAATTGAGTTTTCCGCAGTGACAAGAGGTCATCATGTTAGTTCTCTCACGCAACCCCGGAGATGGTATTTCGTTCCCTGATTTGGACTTGGTCGTCGAGATCCTCAAGGTACAAGGGAAACGGGTTCAACTCGGTATTTCCGCAGCAGACACGATCCGCGTCTTGCGATCGGAATTGTGTGAGCGGGAGCGAGAGGTGGAATCGAAAGGAGCATCCGAACGGACGCATGCCCTTCGGAACGAATTGAATTCTCTTAGTATTAGCCTAGCGCTGGCCGAGAAATTTTTGCAACGAGGCGACCTTCAGCAGGCCGAACAAGCACTCGAGAAGGTGTTTGATCGTCTGAAGTCCAAACACGCTGAGGAAGCACCTTCCATCTCCAGCGATTTGGTGCGAGAAAGCACGCCCGTCGCCAAAGAAGATCGTCGCGACACTCGCCGTAGCGGTAAAGTGCTGATTGTCGAAGACAACGCGAATGAGAGCCGGTTGCTCGCTGAGATTTTGTCCATGCACGGCTTTGACGTTCGAACGGCATCGGACGGCATCGCAGCTATTGCTGCCTTGGAACAAGAAACTCCCGACGTGATCCTTATGGATATGCACATGTCCAATTGCGATGGCCCCACCACGGTGCGGCGCATCCGAGAAACACCTCACCTGCGGTCGATCCCGATCTTCGCTGTCTCTGGTTCCGATCGACGCGAAATCCAAGAGGAACAGCAGAGCGAAGTCGAAGTCCAAGATTGGTTCCAAAAACCTGTCAAGACACAACCGCTGCTGAGTGCGATTGACGACTTGGTCACCCAGGCGATGCGGTTCTAGACAATTCGACTTGAAATGCCAGCTGCCTGTTAACGGGTAGCTGGCAGTGCTGTCTTCGGCGGAACGCGGACAAGGTTCAGTTCATGGAACCAAAGATCATCGTTCGGAACGTTCAGCTCAATCTTGACGAATTGACCTTTCGCATCGGCAACAAAGTGGGCTGTCCCCGCTTCAAACCATGCAAACGAACGATCCCATTTCAATACGAAGGTGTCGTAATGCAAATGCTCCAGCGTTGCCGACAGCGCTTCGTAGGGTTCGAACCTGATCCGCAACTTGCCATCGACCAGTTCTACTTGGGATCGTCCATACATCGGGCAATGAAAGGTCCCGGTGTAGCTCATCAAGGGATGACTGGGCTGGGTCCCTTCCGCAACTGGGCTTGTCGCTTTGGTGATCCTATCCTGGAATTCAATGCGGCTCTTTCGAAATTGCTCCAAGTTCTCCTGGCTCCAGTTGCGCTCCGGAGCCCCGAGCGCTCGATCAACGATTGTATATGTGATCGCATTGCCGATCGGAGTCATGCTGTTGGTTAGCACGACGATTCCCAGATTCTCCTCGGGAACCATCAGCACTTCGGAATACATTCCGTCATAGCCACCGGAGTGTCCCACCAATTTTACGCCGTGATAGTCGGACAGCGACCATCCCAGCCCATAGGCCCGGAAATGCGTCGAGGGATTGCGTTGGGACCGGGACTTGGAAATCGGGATGATCGTCTGCGGTTGCCACATCTCGTAGGCTCGATCCGCGCTAAAAATCTTGTCACCGTCGCCTCGTTGCCCGTTACGCAATTGCAGACGAAGCCATTGCGACATGTCGTTCACGCTGGAAATGATCCCGCCTGCTGCTCCCATGGAATCCCAATTCATCCACTCGATCGGAACTGACTTGAGTTCGTCGGGTAGCGGCTTGTCTGCCGATGACTTGACGTACAGAGTCTTGTGGGGCGTCGCAACGTTATCGATCGAAGGCAATTCGGTCACCGACAATCGTGTCCGCGTCATGCGAACAGGCGTCAGGATCCTCGCTTGAACAAACGCATTCCACGACTGGCCGCTAACTGCCTGGACCACTTCGCCGGCTGCGAGAAACATCAAGTTCGAATAACCGTAGCCGCCGCGGAACGGATTCTCCGGCTTCAGATATACCGATCGCTCCAAGATCTCGCGTGCCGAGTAAGGTGTCCCCCACCAGAGAAGATCGCCGCTGAACGTTCCCAGCCCACTTCGATGGCATAGCAGGTCACGGACACGCAAGTCCTGGTTTGCCAATGGATCATTCAGTCGCAGCCAAGGCAGATACTTGTGCACTGGATCGTCCCAACGCAGCTTTCCTTCATCGACTAGAATTGCCAAAGCAGCTGCCGTGAATGCCTTGGAGTTCGAAGCGATGGCATACAACGTGTCCCCGTCGACCGATGCGTCACCACTCACGTTGCGAACACCGTAGCCTTTGCTTAGTACCACCTCATCATTCTGTACAATCGCAACAGACAGCCCCGGTACTCCCCATTCTTGGCGAGTCTGGTCGATCCAAGCGTCGATCGCCTTCAGTTGATCCGGTGTGAGAGCCCTTACGAAGGGATCAGGCGCCGAGCTTGCAACTGCGGGAGCAGCTTTTTCCTGAGCCTGAACCCATGGGATCGCGAACCATCCTCCGAACAGCAAAGCCCCGCAAACGCAAATGAGCCGAATCATCCGATCTCCTTCCAAGGTGCAAAATCTTTAGCAAAGGGATGCGCCGAAGTTTCTATTCTGGTGTAATCCTCTGTCAACGGCGGACTCAGTATCCGGTGGCTGTCGAGAGCTTCGTGACATCC
Source organism: Pirellula sp. (assembly GCA_025459275.1). Classification (GTDB taxonomy): domain Bacteria; phylum Planctomycetota; class Planctomycetia; order Pirellulales; family Pirellulaceae; genus JBKCUI01. Next base: position 3,821 of record JALOQW010000011.1, on the reverse strand, counting down.
AAAGAGACGGCGGGGATGCCAAGCTGGGTTCGGGCGGCGTCCAGCATTTCGCGGGTCCGGCTAGCACCGCATCGCGTGACACCGATCTCGCGCACCGCCAGCAGCGTGGCGAGATCGCGAACACCGCCTGCGGCCTTGACCTGTACATGAGGAGCCGAATGTTGGCGCATCAGCTTGAGGTCCTCCTTGGTGGCGCCGCCCGTGCCATAGCCGGTGGATGTCTTGACCCAATCTGCGTCGAGTCCACTGCAGATTTCGCACAGTTTGATCTTCTGGGAATCGTTGAGGTAGCAGTTCTCAAAGATGACTTTGACTTTTTGATGGGCAGCATGAGCTACATCAATGACGGCGGCGATGTCGTCCCGAACATAGCCCCATTCACCGCTCAGTACCTGGCTGATGTTGACCACCATATCCAGTTCTTCACACCCGTCGTCGAGAGCTCGCAGCGCTTCGGCCCGCTTGATAACGGTCGTGTGCCCCCCGTGAGGAAATCCGATTGTCGTCGATGCTTTGACACTGGTGCCTGCCAGTCGTTCCGCACAGCGTTTCAAGTAATACGGCATGATGCAAACGCTGGCTACATCGTAAGCGATGGCCAAATCGATACCGGCTTCCAGTTCCGAAGCAGTCATCACTGGATTCAGCAGCGAGTGATCGATCATCTTGGCGACGTCAGAATAAGTCCAGTCCACGGTGCCCCTCATAATTCAGAAAGTGAAACAACGACGTATGCGAAGGAAAATGATACACCCATTGTCCGGAACCCGCATAGCCTCCACAAGGACCCAGAAGCGTTCAGAGCATCCATTGTTGGGACTATCGGTCCGGCGCTTGTCTGACGCTAACTATCCTAGTGATCGACGCGTGCTCTTAGGCGAGCGGGGGACGTTAGTCCCGTGTGTCTCCACGCGGCCGCAGCGCGACTCGCTCGCCTAGAGCCGTGATCGCAACCAGGTCGACTCCGATTGCATGGTATAGCCCTATCCATTAAAACGTGGCGGATCACTCGTTCCGAGTTTGCAATGGCAGCAGCAGGCTCCCAACATGTCTAATTGCATTGAATTGAATTGGTGGCGACTCTCCGACGCCATGGAGTACCAGCTATGTCAGCATAGCTATATGGAAAAATTTGACCGATGAGACGTCTGAAACGCGGTGTGACTCCAGGCCCCTTCATCGAGTCGGTCTATCTCGACCCGTCGCGAATCACGGATCCGGAGCACTATGCATTCAACCTGCCTTCTCTGAAGAAGTTTTCCTCGCTTGAATTGCATCCGCAAGTGACATTTTTTGTAGGAGAGAATGGCTCGGGGAAGTCGACGATGCTGGAGGCGATCGCCATCGCTAACGGGCTCAACCCTGAAGGGGGGAGTCGCAACATGTTGTTTGCAACGCGAGAGAGTCATTCTCTGTTGCACCGAGCACTGAAGGTTCGGCGCTATCATGCGCTGGCGCCTGACGCTTGGTTCATGCGGGCGGAAAGCCTTTTCAACGTCGCCACCGAGATCGAGAATCTGGGTGTGCAAGGCAGCTATGGAACCAGGTCGTTGCACGAGCAATCACACGGCGAAGCCTTTATGTCATTGGTGGAGAACCGGTTCGGGCAAGGCCTCTACTTCCTCGATGAACCAGAGGCCGCACTTTCACCGCAGCGGCAGTTAGAGTTCCTCGTGCTGCTCCACCATATCGTCCAACAAGATTCCCAACTGGTGATCGCCACGCACTCACCGATTATCATGAGTTATCCCCACGCCAAGATTTACGCGTTCAGCGAACAAGGGATCGTGCCGATCGCTTACGAGGAGACTGAGCACTATCGCGTCACCAAAGCGTTTCTTGACAATCCCACTCGGATGCTGAAGCACTTGGTAGATGAACTTCACGATTGACACAAGCGCTTCGGTCATCCTCCTCCCTTCGTAGCCATTCCCCCCCAGGCCATGGCATGGCGCGTGTTGTTCGGCGAGCGGGGGACGTAAGTCCCCTGTTTCTCCGCATCGATTACCCGCGCTCGATGATTCATCTCCGCTCGATGGAATCAGCCGTGCAGTGCCAGAAACAGTGGGTTAACACCCACCGCTCGCCCACCGTGGCCACGGCCGTCTACGTGGGTGGCACGCATCGAACACCGTAGCCATGGCCGCCCAGGCCGTGGCATGGCGCGTGTTCTTCGGCGAGCGGGGGACGTTAGTCCCCTGTTTCCCCGCAACGAGTACTCGCGCTCGATGATTCATCTCCGCGCGACAGAATCAGCCGTGCAACGCAGGAAACAGTGGGTTTACACCCACCGCTCGCCAACCTAAGCCGCAGCCGCCTACGTGGGTGGCACGCATTTCTCGTCTGTTCCCACCCTTTTCTATTTCTTTTTGTTCTAGAAAGCTGCATCATCGTGGTCCATCGATTCTTGGTTCTGGTTGTCTCCCTTTCATTGGCTCTCACTGTCGCTGGTTGCGGTGGTACTTCGTCGACGGGGGCAGGTTCGTCAGCAGATACGAGAGACGACCTTGCCGGCTTGGGAGGTGCTTACCATGCGTTTCACGATCGAAACAAACAAGGCCCGAAATCCGTCGATGATCTGATTCAGATGTTGCCCGAAGGAGAGCAACGCAACAGCTTCACTACGTCCCAAGCATGCAAACGACTCCAAAGTGGCGACTACGTTCTGAATCCCGGTCTCAGTTTTCGGGACATTAAGGACCTTAGCCGTGTGGCAATCCTCTATGAGAAGGATGTACCCACCAAGGGCGGCCTCGTCGTGCTTGGAGATGCTTCCGTCGTTGAGATGAAGCCGGCAGACTTTGCCTCTCTGAACGTAGGGCCATGACCTCGTAGCAGAACCGCCTCGACACAAAGTCTTCCCACTCAGACCACTCAATCGCACCATTGCTCCTTTTTGCGGAGAACTAAGCAACCACGGTGGATAACGCTGAGCCTAATGTCGTTCCTGGCGCGGGGAGTGTGCTGTGTCCTCGGAGATAAATGTCGATGGCACGTGCGGCACCTCGCCCTTCGTTGATCGCCCAGACCACGAGAGATTGCCCTCGACGGCAGTCACCCGCGGCATAGACTCCCGGCACGCTGGTCGCGAACTTTCCATGCTCTGCTTTATAGTTGCTGCGAGGATCGGTTTCGATTCCGAGCAACTCCGAAACATAGTGCTCCGGTCCGAGGAAACCCATGGCCAGCAGCACAAGATCGGCTTCGATGATCTGTTCGCTACCAGGAATTTCAACCATGTTCATCTTGCCGTTCTCAAAGGTCCACGAGACACGAACCGTCTTGATGCCAGCAACCTGGCCTTTCCCATCATCGAGGAACTCTTTGCTCAGAATGTTGTACGTTCTCGGGTCGGAACCGAACTTGGCTTCCGCTTCTTCGTGTCCATAATCGGATCGGAAAATGCGTGGCCATTGAGGCCAAGGGTTGTTCGGTGCCCTTGAATCGGGTGGCCGATCCAAGAGTTCAAAGTTGATCAACTGCTTGCATCCGTGGCGCATGCTTGTACCAATGCAATCGCAACCCGTATCGCCGCCACCGATCACGACCACCCGTTTGTCTTTTGCCGAAATGTATTTGCCATCGTCCAAGTGGCTATCGAGCAAGCTGGATGTGTTCGCCGTCAAGAACTCCATCGCGTAGTGAACGCCCTTCAATTGGCGACCTGGGATCGGAAGGTCTCGAGGCTTGGTAGCCCCCGTCGCCAAGAGCAATGCGTGGTGCTCCGCCATCAATTGTTTCGGATCAACGTTCTTCCCGACATCTGCGCCCGTGACGAATTTAACTCCTTCGGCTGCCATCAAGTCCAGGCGACGTTGGAC
>JALOQW010000170.1 GCA_025459275.1 Pirellula sp. | reverse complement strand
AGCAAGCGCATGAAGATTTGGGGGATGAGCAATAGGGAGGGAGGCGGGAGAAGAGTTCCTGCACGTGACGAATCACGACGTAAGCCAGTATACGCAGCCGAAAGGGGCGTGGGCAACCTGAAAATCGAAAGCCGCCGCTAAAGCAATTCATTTGCATTTTTCATGGAAACCAGGCATCGTAGCGACGCTTGGTTCTAACCCCGGAACATCCATCATGGATAGCGACTTAATGGTGTTTAGAATTGCTTTAACGTGTTTCCTGTCCCTGCTCGCTTCGATTCCGGTTTAGGCCGGAATGATTTTGGATGGCGTGCACGATTCTATTTACAGGGCTCACGCGACTAACTTTCCATCGGTGGGGAAGCTGGGCAATAGCTCGGGTTTCCTGATCGCCCCGAATTGGGTCATGACCGCCGCCCACGTCTCCAACGCCAGCATGGCAACGTTCCAGCTCGGGCAACGATCTCGATGTCAGGTTATGGCAGTACAGGAGTCGATTCGTCGAACGACCCTAAAAACCCTGGTACCTTTCGAGCTGGCACGAACATCGTCGATCAGATGTTCAGCTTCGACAGCGGCGCCCAAGACGCAGCCTTGATCACCGATTTCGACGCGCCCCCGGGCTTCGACCCGAACGGAACCCTCAATACGCTGGGAACTGCAGAGCCCACAAGCTTGGAATATCATCTCGCCGGCGGGGACAGCGGCGGCGGAGCGTTCGTTTTTGAAAACGGCCAATGGTACGTCGCAGGCATCAACTCGGGCGTCGCAAGCCAATTCGATTTTCTAGAAAGTGGCTCCAAGCAGCTTTTCGGCTACGGAGCCGTCAGCGTCATGACACGCGTCTCCAGCTTTCAGATTTCATTGCTAGCGTTTCCGGAGTCCCCGAACCGTGGAGTTTGGCACTGATCGTCTGCTGCGTGGGCGTTACGGGTTTCGCAAAGCGCAAACTCTTCGTAAACCTCCCAGGCCGCACGTACCGATAAGACGTTAGGGATCGCGTGGGGCTTTCATAGCTCGCCCCTGTCCCTGTGGTTTTTGTCAGAAGTTCGCGGCCGCCCATGAATTGCCACGTTCAACAACCTCGACGCCTACGCGGGATCTCTTGTGTAGCGCTATGCTTACTCCTGAATGGAGTGGCAGGTTGCGCGGTTATGAGCTCGCCGTTTCGCACTCCATCGCCGTGCGATTCTGCAGCGAATGCCGAGTTAGCCTCAGGGACCGTTGAGTCGTGCGAATGCATCACTTGCATCGCCAGCTGTGATTCGGCGTTCCGTTGGGAGCATGACGTCGACGGAGGGACGTGCCACACTCAGCATCGCCACCATTGGGGACTGGGATGGGTGCGTGGTTGGTGGCACGGATGCCATGAGAAATGGGCCAAGCATCGCGAAATGGCCAATGCGCCTCCGTGGCCCAAGTTTCACCCAGTTCCTGTAGAACCCGCCTTCACGCCACGCGCGAGCGATTGGCAACCGGTCCCTAACTCCTACGGTCACTTCGGCACGGTTCCCTAAGCGAAGCTCTGTTCCCCCACGCATCGTACTGCTTGATTCACTTCTTCGACGGCTTGTCACCTCTGTGAAGGCTTGGTGGCTTGAGAGACGATCGCAATCGCGAGGAAGCTGAGCGGTATCGTGACGAGGCCAGGTTGGCTGAACGGGACCCAGGCAGTATTGGGATCGAGACCATACATCGTCTTGAACATCTCAGGGCAGACCGCGATCCAAAGCAACGAGGCAATGGTTCCGACAACGACCCCTGCGATGATGCCTTGTTTGGTGGTCCCTTTCCAAAACAACAGCATCAGAAGGGCCGGTAGATTCGCGGAAGCAGCGATGGCGAACGCCCAACCGACCAGGTAGGAAACGTTCATGCCTTCGAAGGCCAAGCCTGCCAGAATCGCGATCGCTCCGACTCCGATCGAGGCAATCTTTGCCACGCGGATCATCTGGGTATCGTTGAGTTGCATCCCTAGCATGCCAGCCACGAAGTCATGCGCAACACTTCCCCCGGCTGCGACGATCAAGCCACTGACGGTGCCAAGAACCGTGGTAAACGCAATAGCCGAAACGGCCGCGAACAACAGCTCTGAGAAACTCTTCGCGAGCAATGGGGCTGCCATATTCGAGTCGCTTGGGTCAAGCGCGCCACTGACCATGGCACCGAAGCCGATATACAGGGTCAAGAGATAAAAGAAGCCAATCGCTCCAATTCCAACGATGGTGCTTTTGCGCGCCGATGCTTGATCGCGCACGGTGTAGTATCGAATCAGGATATGGGGCAGGGATGCCGTACCGGCAAACAGCGCAACCATCAGCGAAACAAAATCCAACTTGGGAAACAACTCCGCCCGGCGGATGCCTTGAAAGGCTGGCAGATTTCCTGGCGCCATCATCTCGTCTCCGCGCACGACCCGCGGTGCATACTCGACGACGGGTCGTCCATCTTCGGTCGACTTGTTGGTCTGCGATAACTCGATGCGGCTTGCCGATATGGCTTGAAGAAATGCGATAGGACCAACCGGTCCTGTCGATGTTCGACCGTCAGCCATCCCTACGACGCGACCCACCGGTGCAACGTTTTGTTCCGAATCACCGGTTCCAAGTCGGACACCATCAATGAAGCGTTGTCCGCTGGCATCGACGGTCACTCGCTGAGGCGACGTGCGTGCCCCCTCCGGGTGAACATCGACACCTCTGATGAGGACCAGAACGGTGATCAGTAAAGAGAACAAGACGAGCAGCCCTCCTTTGAGGAACTGGACGTATGTCGTACTGACCATGCCTGCGGTAACAACGATGACCACTACGATGGTCCCGACCAGGACGACACCTTGCCAGTATGCCAACCCCAAGAGCGGCTTGACCAAGACTCCAGCCCCAACCATTTGTGGGACAAGATAGACCAGACTTACCACCAAGGTGCTGAAGCCCGCTGCGGTACGGATACCGTCGGATTGAAACTTGCTCGCAAGCGCATCGGCAAACGTGTACTTGCCCAAACGCTTGAGTGGCTCGGCGATCACCAGAAGGGCGACCAACCAGCCTGCCAGGTATCCAATCGAATAGAGGAATCCATCGAATCCGTAAAACGCAATCATGCCGCAGATTCCCAAGAAGGAAGCTGCGGAAAGATAGTCGCCTGCAAAGGCGATGCCGTTCACGAACCAGTGGATCGACCCACCGGCTGCAAAGTAACCGTGGCTCGATCGCGCGCGGGAACCCAAGTAGAAACTCAAGCCAACGGTCCCCGCGACCATCAACACAAAGACGACGATCGCGATGCTGCTCGATTCATAGACCATGGCGATTTCACCTTGCCCGTCGATTCCAAACGCCGTACACCATCGCTACGGCAATGGACAGCAGGATCAAACCAACGCCGCAGGCAACCGTTAACGGGATCCCGGACAAACGCGTTTCAGAAATCCAGGTGTATGCGAACGTGCACAAGCCAATAAAGCCGGCGTAGGCTAGCGTAAAAAACAGAAGCAGTCGCAGGCCGATTCTCTGTCGACGCTGGATTACCTCGTCCGATTCTTCGTCAACCTGGTTCGCAGAAGTGTGCATAGAGAGAGGGCCGATTTCAGGGGGAGTTCGACAAAAACGGTGCGATTCGATCAGCGACACCGGGGATGATGCGGGCGGCGTTCGCATGGTACACCTTTTTGAGAATCTCGGGGGGCAGCCCGATACCATAGATGCGCCAATCTCCCTGGGGTGGTGGCGATTTCTCGGAATACAAAAAATACTCGTCCCACGTTTCCAAGAATCGCCAATAGATTCTAAGCCTCTCCTCAGGAAAAGGACCGTCGGTGCCGAGCATGATTCGGTCTTGGTACTTCTCAAAGAACTTCCGAGCCGAATAAGGCTGGCGGCCCAGTTCATTCAAGCGCGATGCAAACTCGATAGTGAGATTCGGATAGGTGTCCATCCATCGACTTAGTTCTTGCAAGTCCTCGGCATCGTTCGCGAAGTGAGCGCCGATGAAAATCGTTTCAGGATGGCGCGCGAGGACTCGGTTACGGGCTTCATGCAGGGACGCGCGAGAGGGATACTCGGACCCCGCAAAGGACCATTCGGGATGCGCTTTCAACTCCGTACTCCGCTCGTTGTCTTCATCCGTGGGCTGAAAGAAAGCACTCGGATCGGCGGTATGCATGATGACTGGAATCTTATGCTGGGCACAGCACTCCCAGATCGGATCCCAACGTGGATCATCGATAGCGATCAAACTGCCATCGGCATTGCGATACCGGAGACCGAAATCCTTGAAGAATTTGAGTCCGCTAATGCGCCCGCGTTTGGCTTCGTTGGAAAGTCGCTCGCACATTTCGCGAACAAACCCTGTTTGATTGCAGGCCCATGTCTCCGGTCGTTCCCGATCACCATTTCCAAGAAAGTCGAGGTTCGCAAAAATGACGAATCGATCCTGATGATGCGCCCACAAGAAATCGATATGCTCTCCGATCTTTCCCGGAATCTGGGCATCCAAAGAGACGCAAACAGCAATCCCGTTTCGATCCATCCATTCGACGTATCGATCCAGCAACTCCTGATCATGGCGCCCCTTCACCAAGAAATGCGTATGGACGTCGACTACCGGATACCTCGCTCGTTCCACATGCGTGATCGGGACACGCATAGCGGGTCGCTTCTCCGCAGAGGGTTTAAGTTCTTGAGCAAGACTACGGGGCGAAACAAGACAGACCGCCAAGCCGCACAATAACGCCAACGTGATTCTTATCGGTTTAGGGAAGTGTTTCCTGCAGACTTCGTTCATGACGGGGTCTCCGACATCAAGGACTTCAACCCTTCGCGATAGCTGGGGTACTGGAGTGGAGTAGGGAGGTTTCGCAGCAGCTTTTCTGCACAAACCCGCTTATTCCCCTCGCTTCGAGATTGTCGTTGGGAAGCGGTATCAAAGATGGGGGCTGGCCAGTGCATCCAGTCGGCAATCGTTTGATAGTAATCGCGGCGTCTGGGACTGTTGCCATCGCAAACGCAGTACAAGTTCTCGGTCGATGTTGCACCTTCCCCTCGTTCATCGCCCCTTTCAGCATCACCCAGCGGAGCCTCGGCTGCCCAGTCAATAACCATGGCCAAGTCGTCGACATGAATCAAGTTCAAGTAGCTGTCCGGATCGACCTTCAACGGGAGCGCGTCGCGGATCGCATCCCAGCGCGGCACTCGCTTCGGACCGTAAATGCCCGCTGGGCGCAGAACAATTCGATGCGCCGAAGTCAGGTGCGATTCGATCCAGCGCTCCCCTGCAAGTGCGGCAACCGAGCCAGGGCGAGTCGGCCCCACCGGCGATTCCTCGTCGACCCAAGAACCGTCATCCACTGGAGCGAAGACGCCGGTCGTGGACAGGTAGATCCATTTCGCTTCGGGGGATGCGTTCAGGATCGAGGGGGCCAGTCGTGCAAGACCTCGAGTATGCGTTTCCTCGGCTGGAATACCTTCTACGGGCGCATGCGACACTGCGATGAGAACGGTGTCCAAACGTGGCAAGCGCGAAATCGGACCCGAATCCTCCTGCAGCCAATCCCAGACGAAAGGCTCCCATCCCTGGTCTCGCATGCGAATCGCCTTGTCGGGAGAACGTGTGATTGCCAAGACTCGATCGCCACGATTGTGCCAGCATTTCGCGACCCTTTCTCCGACGTAGCCGCAGCCGACGATCAAGCGTGTCTTGTGCATAAGATTTACTGGTGGCAGGTTGCCGGTGGCGGAGGAATCGATACGAGCGGAACAAACTTCAAAAAAATGGGGATTCCCGACGAATCTTTCTCAAGTTCCGTTGGACTAGAGGGTTTCATTTCGATCGCGTTTAGCGAATAATCGATTCCATCATACCGAGTGTAGCCGGAGGAATGGATGGGAACAAAGATGGGCAAACGGTTTCGGTTCGTGGATGTCAGGGCGATCCTATTTGGGTTGCTCGCGTTCGCGTTGGTGGGGACGATCGTTCCCCGAACAGTCGTTGCCCAAGATCTCATTGAGCAAGATGCGGCAACTCGAACGTCCAAAAAGATTCCTGTCCTGGACATCGACCGCAGCAAGGACGACGCCGTCGGTGGTACGTACGTTTCGATTGAGCCAGGCATGGACCGGCTATTGCGGGGCGAAGAACCCCGAGACCTGGCAGAGCTCAAAGCATTGCAAAAACAGCAGTCCAAAGTTGCCGAACGCATTCATCAGGTGACGGTCAACTTGCAACATGGAAGCACGCAAGGGAGCGGTGTAATCATTCACCCGGACGGATATATCTTGACGGCCGCGCACGTTGCAGGAAAACCAAAACAGAAGATTACGGTTGTGCTGCACGATGGACGACGTGTTGCCGGAGTGAGCATGGGAGTCAACCGAGACAACGATGCCGGCTTGGTCCGCATCAATATGTCGCGCGATGACGATGGCCAACCGTGGCCTCATGCAGCATTGCCAACTCCGGATGAACAGCCGCGTGTTGGGCAATGGTGCATCGCTGGGGGGCATCCTGGAGGATGGATGCAAGATCGGCCTTCCGTCATCCGGGTCGGTCGAATCTTGCGAATCGTTGACTCGACCATCGTATCGGACTGTTCGTTGATCGGTGGTGACAGCGGCGGCCCTCTCTTCAACTTGGAAGGAAAACTGATTGGCATTCACAGCCGTATCGGCATCGACGTGGATGACAACATGCATGTGCCAATGCATGTGTTTATGGAGTCATGGGAACGACTCGCCAACAATGAAGCGTGGGGGACACTCCCTGGTTTCAAGCCGGTCATCGGCGTCACCGCAGCGAGAAGCTCGGATACGAGATCGGAATGTGTGATTGGAAATGTCACACCCAATGGTCCTGCCGCACAGGCGGGGATTCAAGCAGGCGATCGCATCACGCGATTCAATGGTAGTCCAATCGACAGTTTTGATCGGCTCAAAGAGGAAGTCGACGCGACCGTACCAGGGGAGCGGGTTTCCGTCGAAATTGAAAGAAACAGCCAGCGAATGGTCCTGAGAATGATCGTTGGAGTTGCCGACGCGCCGTAGCGCGGAGAAATGTTCGCTTCCGCTTGGCGATTTGTTTATAATTCAATCACACACGCGAAAACCCACCATCCCAGATCCTTTCTGAAAGACGAAGAGCGCGATTGATGAGTCAAGGATTGTCGAAGCTAGTGGTGGGTGTGACGATCTGTTTGGCGACTATCGCTGCAGGGTTCACTCAACGGCGAACTGCTTGTACCGTGTGCCTCCCGGATTCGGTGGCATCGAATGAACCTCATTCATCGCTGCTCGTCCAGGAGGGGGGGGGATCGGTCCTCGCTAAAGGAGGTCGATTCGCTGGAACGCGATCCCATCAACGCAATCACTATGCGACCCTTCGAGCCTACCGCGAAGCGATCGGTGATCAGTGGAAAGCGACGGTTCAAATTCTCGACGAGAACAAGCAACTTGCACTCGGAACCATCGTTCGATCCGATGGATGGATCACGACCAAGTCGACCGAAGTACCCGATTCTCCTGTCGACGTTCGTTTGTTCGACGGGACCAAAGCGACAGGCAAGGTGAAGATCCGACGCCCGGACATCGATCTCGCGCTCCTCAAGATCGAACGGACGGATCTGCCCACTATTCGCTGGAACGTGGATGCGAGTGTGCCCGTCGGAGGATGGCTGGCAAGTGCCGATTCCCGAGCACTCCCTCTGGCATTGGGGGTCGTCAGTGTGCGTAGCCGAACGATTCGCCAAGAGACGGCAGTACTCGGCGTCCAGTTGTCCATGAAACAGGAATCGGCATTCGTTGATCACGTGGTTGTCGGCAGTGGAGCCGAGAAGGCTGGGATCCGAGGAGGAGATGTCATCGTCGAACTGGACGGCAAACCGATGACGTCCCGTCGCGATGTACTCGATTATTTGAAGACCGTCTCAGCTGGGAATCGGATCAATATCGTGGTCGATCGCGAAGGGAGCCAAGTGGCCATGCTGGCCCAGATGATGGATCTGTCCAGCTCGTTGCTCGATCCGACTGAGATGGAAGTCAACGGCAGCATCAGTGCTCGCGCTACCGGTTTTCGAGATGTGATCCAACACGATACCGTTTTAGCACCGTGCGACTGCGGTGGACCGTTGATTGACGTCGATGGTAACGCCGTTGGGATCAACATCGCCCGCGCCGGTCGTATCTGCTCGTATGCTTTACCAGCGCGTGTTGTCGCTGCTTCTGTCGAAGAAATGCTCGCATCGGGATCTGCCGCAGCACAGGCAAGTGAAGTGGAGCTCGCATCGGCCGAAAGTGGCATAACGGTTCAAGTGCTCAAACCCGCCACGAATGCTCCTTAGTGTCTGGATAAACCAGAATCGCTATCACAACTAGCCTTGCCGAAAAACGGTCCCTCTGAAAGGGGAATGGCTAGCGAGCTCGCGATTGTTGAAGCATTTCGCGAGCAACCTGCAGCCCTTTTTCGAGGGTGGCGTCGCGGGTGGTGGTCGGCGAACTTATTGTGTTCGACGCATCGATGTTCGGCCGCTGCGCGACCAGTTTTCCACCGTCAATTGCGGGTCGGAGCGATACCAGGATTTGCGGACCGGTTGTCGGTTCCTCAGGAACGAGAATGTGAGGGACGATT
>JALOQW010000169.1 GCA_025459275.1 Pirellula sp. | reverse complement strand
GGGGAAACCAAACCGGAGTTGATCCCTGGGGCTTCATCCTTCGGCTCGTCGGAATCTTGAGCCGTTACGGTCGGTGAGGCGGTCGTGGAGGTGATCACTCCCAAAGTGATCGTCACAGCGAACATCCAAAATCGTTTCAACATGGCTTGTCCCTAGCTTCAATGGAGTACACTCATCGCAGGCGGCATGGATTTGGAGGCAATACCGCGGGATCCAGGGTAATTGCAACCGCTCAGCTTTGCATGGGGGGGATCCAAAAGCTTAGCCCGAAATTCGCCCCCTGCGGCGCCATTTTCCCCCAAAATATCAGCCTGTTTAGTAGAGTTCGCACCCCTCGAGAAGGATCCCATCGACATGACACCTCAAGAACGAGTGCAGCACCTACTAGTCGATTCCGGCGTGTCCAAGATCGTTTATGCGTTGGTCATGCCGGAAACGGAGGCCACCATCGACGATGTCCTGGACGGAAATTGGGATGGCCTCGGCCGCAACGGCTACCACCATCGATTTCGAGAAGCCTGGACGCAAAAGCAAGATGCAGCCCACGAGGCTTTTTTCTCTCGCTGGCTGGAATGGGTGCAGCCCATCGTCGCGCTCGATCGCAATTCGTTCCCCTACTGTTACCCAACCGCGGGTGCCAGTGAAGGCCTCCGCGAAGCGATCCATGCCTACGGTGCTCGCTCCCGACAAGAGGGATTCGAACCGACAATCCATTTGTTCGAAGGAGAGTACGAAGGGTTCGCTGCCTACGCTCGAGCGGCTTCGATCCCGGTCGTGCAACATCGGCGCAGTCATTGGTTCGCATCTTTGGACAAACTGCGAGCGACGGATCAATTTTATGTTAGCCAACCGGCGGCCATCGATGGTATGGTCTGGCAGGATTTCGATGCGTTTGCGACTGAAATGTACCGCCAGCAACCGACAGCGGAACTGATGCTCGATCTATCTTATGTCGGATGCGTACCGCGATCCTTTCACGTGGATGCGAATCACCCCAACATTGCGGCCGTGTTCTTGTCGCTCAGCAAACCCGCTGGCGTTTACTACCATCGCATCGGCGGAATGTTCTCCAAGAAGGAATACCTGGGTCTATTCGGCAACAAATGGTTTAAGAACATTTCGTCACTGGCAATCGGGACCGCCTTCATGGAGCGTTATGGAGTACACGAACTCCCTCGAAAGTATGCTCCGATCCAACAGCGTGTCATCGACACGATCAGTACGAATCTCCATTTGACTCTCCGGCCAGCGGACATTTTTCTGTTGGGTGTTAGCCCACTTATGCGATCTCCGACGGAATTGGAACGATTCCTTCTGCGAGGGCCATCGGACGAGCCCGTGGTGCGAGTTTGTTTGACGGCCAAGATGGCTCATGAGATCGACCCCAAATTGAACCCGACAGTCTTCCCTCGATACTACGAGCAGATCCCATGAAGGACATCATCAAAATCCCGCGAGCGAAGGATTGCTGCGAGTACATTCGCGAGGAGTTGCTCCGAACCGAGATCTTGCGAGACTCCTTCGATCAAAAAGGTATCGTGTTCGATCTGGTCACCCGATTCGCCAGAAAGCCTCGCTTCTTTTACACCCCGTCCGAGGAAAAGATTCATGTCTATGATCGGCATGGAGTCCAACATCGCGAGTTTATTGAGGCACCTCATTTTTCCCCTTGGTGGGGTGGAATCCAGCTTCGCACGTACGATAACCAACTCGTGCAAGATTTGTATTACCTGCATGAAATCTGCCATGCAGCGACGATGCCCTTCGGCCCGGATGCGAAGCATTCGCTTCAGGATCCGGTCACGTTCAAGAACAAGATTCGGGATAACGAACACGAAGCCAGTACATTCTCCGAAATGACGATCTACTGCGAGTTTCCGCAACTCCGGCAGATGTCGTTTCAACACGAGATCTTCGTCGATCGGTTCCTGTTTCCCGATGGAGTGTATTCACGTGTCGATGCTCGCTTAATCCAGCGTTGGCGCGACGAACCCGAGCTTGTCACGAAAGAAATGATGTACGCCCGCGCGGCAGTCCTTACCGCGCCGCATGTCGACGAGTCCGATCTAGCAGCGTTCTGGCTCAAGCGATTTTACTCACAAGGCAAAGCATGGACGGCCATTTGGACCAATCCGAAAGGAGAATATCCATCGCTTCCGGTCGGAGGTCGTTTTCGCCAGGTTGAGGCGGCCATGATTCAGCTGCGCGATGCCTGCAGCACGCTCGGAAGATCCGAGGCCTTGGACCAGCACGTTGAATGGTTGCTGTCGACGGACGTGGCCGATGGGACGCGGATCCCGTTTTTCCGAGAAGCCAAAGCGTTTTGCGAAAGCTACCTGCAGCACAAGTTGCTTTACTTTGAAAGCCTCGATCAACGCGGCAAACGGACAGAAGTCCATCACAAGTAACCCCGTCGATCGCTTTTGAAGTTGCGCACTCTCGTTTCCTCGAACCAAAAGTGGGAAAAATCATGACCCGAAACGTCAGCGTGGGATCGGAAGTGGATCATGACGATCAAGTCGTAAGTCATTCCCTCGCTAGTCATTCCCTCGCTAACGCTTCGGGTTGGGATTGGCACGAAAAGCGCAACTTCAAAATCGATCGCTAGGGTGGGCTTTAAACCAACAGTCCTTGCACGACTCGTCCGTGAACATCGGTGAGGCGATAATCGCGGCCGGCGTGTCGGTACGTCAGTCGTTCATGGTCGAGACCGAGTTGATGCAAGATGGTCGCATGGAGATCATGCATATGAACCTTGTCAGCGATCGCATGATGCCCGAACTCGTCCGTCTCACCATACGTAATCCCACCTCGAATACCACCGCCGGCAAGCCAAACAGTGAACCCTGTAGGATTGTGATCTCGGCCAGTACCATTCTTCTCCGCATATGGTGTTCTTCCGAACTCTCCACCCCACCAAACGAGTGTATCTTCAAGTAACCCTCGCTGTTCCAAGTCGGTCAGCAGCGCTGCGATCGGTTGATCGACCGCCAATGCATGTTCTGCATGCTTGGGCATGTTGGAGTGCTGGTCCCACGCCGGATTTGCGGAGTCATCGCCGTAGTTGACTTGAATGTATCTGACTCCTGCTTCGCATAGTCGCCGCGCCAACAAACAGCGTCGCCCAAAGCGCTCCGTTTTGGGATCCTCCAAACCATACATGCGTTGAGTCGCATGGCTCTCGGAGGAAAGATCGCACAAGTCCGGGGCCGTCGATTGCATGCGTGCCGCTAGTTCATACGAGGCGATCAAGGTCTCAAGCTCGTCAGTCTCGATACTTCTTGCTTCCCGCTTCATTCGCTGCAGTTGAATACGGAGAAGTTCCTGCTGTTGCTGCCAGGCATGTTGAGAATCCGATCGGGGAACATTCCCAGGGGGAACAACATTTGCAATTTCCAATTCGGACCGGCTTGCAGCCCCGATGGAGGTTCCTTGAAAGCGAGCTGGCAAGAACGCCGAGCCGTAGTTTCGAGCGCCTCCATTTCCGATGGATGGAGCGATCGAGATAAACCCTGGCAAGTTCTCGTTCTCACTCCCTAGGCCGTACAAAGTCCATGCTCCCATCGATGGTCGAATGGCATTCAACGCTCCGGTATGCAAAAAGAGGGTTGCAGGTCCGTGGGCGACACCTTCGGTATGCATGCTGCGAATGACCGCCATCTTGTCGACATGCTGAGCCATTTGGGGGAAAAGGTCCGACACCCAGCGACCTGACTCGCCATGTTGGCGAAACTCCCACAACGATTTCATAATCCGATAGTTGGAACCCAATTTACGCGTGTTGGCGAATTCACGCGAGTCGTCGAACTGAACCATCTGCCCATCACGTTCCGCCAACAAGGGCTTGTAGTCAAACGAGTCGACTTGACTGACGCCCCCCTGCATAAACAAGAAGATGACCCGTTTGGCTCGGGCTGCATGATGCAACTCACCCAGGCTATTCCGATGCAGCAAACTTGCCGCGGCCAGGCTGCCGAATCCGCATCCGAACTGTTGAAGGAATGCACGTCGATGGACCATCAGTCGATTCCTTGAAATGAACTTGTCTTCGGAATGCCCATAAGTACTCACCGAGCGTATCGAAAATCGATTGAAGAGAACAGGTACTGGACCAACGCAGCCATAGACGCCCCCTGTCGCAGCGATGCTTCCGCCCACTCGCGTTCTTGAGCATCCGGGTCTCTTCCCAGCACCACGCGAAACGCCACAGGAATCGCTTCTTGGCTCGACACAGAGCTGGTGATGCGACTCTCCGCAAACCTGGTACGCGCATGGATCCATGGGCTATTGGTCAGCGTCAAGGCTTGGGTTGCCACAGTACTGCGATCGCGTTCATGGGTTGGATAGCTCGGATTGGCTCCATCAAATTCACGAATCAGCTCCGGCAACGCGTTGCGGAACCAGGGCAAGTAGATGGTCCGTGTACCGACTTCATGCTCGTATCGATAATCCTCGTTCACGTTGGGACGAACCGTCGATTCCAAAGAACTTAGCAATCGGAGTTCCCCACTCGCTTGGAGTATCGAATCACGCAACGATTCAGCGTCCAACCGACGGACAACTCCTCGAGCCCAGGATCGGTTGTCAGGATCTCGTTCCAATATCGACGACGCTGCATAGGCGGATCGCTGATACGCTGCCGATACCGCCAATGCTCTCAGCATCTTTTTCGTTGAACCACCCGAGTCCTGGAACTCGGTCGCCAACCAATCCAGAAGCTCTGGATCTGCAGGGTAATCCCCCGTCGTCCCAAAGTTCTCGAGGCTCCGAACGATTCCGGCCCCCATCATGGAAGCCCACAGTCGATTGACGGCCACACGTGATGTCAAAGGATTGGAACGATCCACCATCCATTGGGCGAACTCGAGCCTTCCATTCGCCCCTGGTGCGATCCGAATCCGTTGGTCCAGGTCGGAGTCATGTGCATTGATGCAGCGAAGAAATCCGCGCGGCACGACAGATCCCAATCGATGCACCGAACCTCGAACGTGAATCGCGATGTCACCCGGCTTCTCGGTAGCTCTCAATGTTTGCACCATCGGGCGCGATGCAAGTTGTTGATTGACGGACTGCAGCTCCTTTTGAAGTTGTTCTTGTTCACTCTTTGCGGCTGCGATTTCCGCTGCTTCCAATTCCTTGGACGCGGATGCTCCTTGAGGCACACTTGGTTGCAGGTCTGATCCCTCAGGCAAGAACTGAATGGCGTCCGCAATCACATGACCATCACTCCCTTCGTTGCTGACGATCACGTACGCTTGACCACCGGACTCGAAACGAAAGGTACCGAGCGAGTGCCAGAGACCATCATCAGCGGGACTTTGACGTTGATCGATGCGCAATTCTGTCTCCCCATCGGCGCTTGCGACACGCACAAGGGTTTTTCGACTTCGATTCTCTGCAGGGGCATAGGCGATACGAACAACGTAGCTGCCCGGCGCAAGATCCGCGGGTTCAAAGGTGACGGTCTTCTCGCCGCGTCCCTGGTTTTGGTCATGCAAATAACCGGCATCGACGTAAACCGCGACAGACGTCGAGGGCTGCCATGAACCGATCTTGCGAGCCAGAGAATCGTCGACAATGACTCCGGGTAGTTCCGCCGTCTTGGCGATCCGACTTCCCGGTACGCTCACTTCGAATCTCTTCTTAAGCTCCGCAAGCTTGCTTTCGATCGCACGCTTCCGATCGGCCACTGCAGTGAAGGTGGCTTCGACCGAGGGGGGCAAAGGGAGCGGCATACGAATCCATTTCGAAACATTTTCGTGCTCGACCGAGATCGAACTTTTGAGGATGCCAGCCAGGGCGTAGTAATCGCTGGTGGGGATCGGATCGAACTTGTGATCATGGCAACGGGCGCAGCCGATGGTTTGAGCGAGAAAGGCTTTGCCAAGGGTATCCAATTGCTCGTCGACGATATCCATCTCGAGCTGCAGTTTGTCTTGCTCTTCGTAATTGTGATCCCCCAACACCAAACCAGTGGTTGCCGTCCACTGCCTTTGAGCCTCTTCGAAGTTGGCGGCAGGCAGCAAGTCACCCGCAATCTGTTCTGCAACGAATCGATCCCAGGGCAGATCCGAGTTGAAAGCATCGATCAAGTAATTGCGATACCTCCAAACATCCGGCATCACGAAGCCACGCAGCGTCAACGACTCCGCATATCGGACCACATCCATCCATCGCCGAGCCCATCGCTCACCTAGACGCGGGGAAGCCAGCATCGAATCCAATAGTCGCTCGCGAAGCATCATGCGTTCTGCCGTATCGCTCGATGCATCGAGTGACTTCCAATACTCCGTCTCCTCGTAAGTCGGATTGAGACCGTGCAAGTCGATCGATAGGCGTCGCAGCCAGACATCGAGTTCGACTCGCTGTAATCGTTCGGAGGTCCCCATGGTTCGCTGCAGACGCATCAGAAAGGCATCGAGCGGAGATTCAGGCGGGTCTTCTGCGTCCTTGAGCGGATGGACGCGAGGAATCGGTGGCGCGGTCACTGGGCGGTAGGCCCAATGCTCTCGAGCCTTCTCGACACTCAGCGCCGCCAGCTGCGAAGTCGACACATGCTCATCGTCTGGCTCGTTCTGAAAATCTTCGGGGACTTGAGCGCCGGTTGATATCCATTGCCGTACCTGATCCACGGTGACTTCGGAGAGTTTGGCATCAGGGGGCATTTGGAGTTTAGGGTCTCGATAGCCGATTGCCCGCAGAAAGAGACTGGCCTCTGGTTGATCTAGCTGGATCGCTGGGCCGGAATCACCACCTCGGAGCATTCCCTCCAGCGAATCCAACGTCAACCCACCACTTGTTTCGGTGTTTTTCGAATGGCATTCAAAGCAGTGCTCCACCAGCAAGGGACGTATCTTGGACTCAAAAAAGGCAAACCCATCCGAAGACATCGGGGCCAATGAACTAGCGTCTTGAGCGAGACACGTACTTATCCCCAGCATCCAAACCCAAAATAGAACACAGCAATAGGCCCGCCATTGAGACATGGTTAGCCAGATTGGTGAGGTGGGGGTACTCGTTCGCATGGGGCCCGCTCAAGCGGTTTTGAGGTTCGCGATCGAAAGCCGGTCGACACCCTTCCAATGCTATCATCTCAACCCTGAAAACGATAGGTTTTCTGGGGTGCGATTGCTTCAATCGTGGTCACACATGCATTATACTAGGTCTCGATGCAGGGAGTGCGATCGCTTGGGCAATGGTGGAGGATCATCATGGGCGAGCACGAGCATCAGTCAACAGATTCGCCGCTTTCGGTCGCGGCAGGAGGAGAATCGCATGACACGCGTTCCAATCAGTCAAGCAGACGAGCAGGCCCGCCAACTCGAGAAAAATCTCGACCTGAGTACCGCAGAGATTGGCTTGCAGGTACGTACGACCAATTGTTTGGAGGAGCGAGGTATCTTTACGGTTCGGGAGCTGTTGCAGGCTAGCCCGGAAACGTTGCTCAGCATCGCCAACTTCGGCGAAAAGACACTCGAAGAGGTTTACCAGGCTTTGGAGCGGATTGGTTACTATCGACCGTGGCGCAAACCGCGTTAACTCGAATTCTTGCAGCCGTCGCTTTGTGGCATGGAGCGGTTGGCCTTGTTCAAGGCCAACCACCTGCGGCACTGCGAGCGTTGATCGACGCGGTGCCTCGCGAGCAACTCGATCCAGTTTCCCCCTTAGCCTCCTCCTTTGTTGCACTTCGTTTGTTGGATGTGCTCGAACCGGCAGGCCGCCATCGATTCGTTCTGCCACTTCCCTGGCAGGAGGCGCGCGCGGGAGCAGAAAGGTTCGAGGCGGCCCTGAAGGAGTTGGGAATCCATGACGAGGTCTTACAGATTCTTCAGCAAAGAATCGATTCAATAAGGAATGAGGTTGATACGGCTTCGAAGGCGATTGGTTTGCAATCGCTTCTTCAACCCACGCGCGATGCAAATTTCGCAACGATTCGAGCCGGCCGTGCGACGGCCCCATTGTCCCTCTTAGGCTGGAATAGCGGTGCCTACTCCGTGGCAAAAACACCGCATTTTGTAATCTTCTCTCAGGCAGGAGAGCGACCTACAGCGGAGATGGCGCAAGCTTGCGAACTGGCCTTTCGCGTTTGGTCGCAATTATTCGCTTCTGGCCCCGGATCTGAACAAACAGATGCACCGAAGTCGACTAAGGAGTCGTCGGGAGACGGGTTTCAGGTCGTGATGTTTCGGACCAGGGATGCCTATGTGAAAGCACTGCGCGCGATTGAACCCAACATTGATGTGTCGACCGGCTACTATAGTCCCCGAAATCGCATGTCCTTTTTTTATTGGGATGGTGCCAAGAGTTTTCCGACGCTGGTTCATGAACTGACGCATCAGTTTTTTCAGGAATCGAACGAGAGCGATCCTGTGTTCGACCCAGATAAGGATCCGGGGTTTTGGGCGATCGAAGGGGTCGCGTTGTATGTCGAGTCCTTGTCGGTCCAGAAGATCGGCGGAGCCGCGGTCATCGATGTGGGTGGTTTACTGGATTCCCTGGGAAGAGTTCAGTCAGTTGACAGGGAGCGCCTTTCGGAAATCGCCAGAGATTGCCGCGTGGTACAGTCAGGCTTGTGGGTTGGTGCATCGTTGGATGGATGGTTCTCCAGACGATGCCGCGCGGTTCGTAGAATATCTAAAGGCGGTTTATGCTGGACAGGGAGAGACGGCCGCTCGCCAGCTCGCCGCAGGGGATGACGAGATGCGATCGGGCTACGATCGGTATCTGATGGAGAGTTGGCGATCGGAGCAGGGGGAACAGGCTCGGCCTTACTTCCCGAACCGTCGCGAAGTGGTTTTGTCTCGTTGCGAAGTCACCAGCGCCGATCTCCTCGCTTGGCCCGCACGTGGTCGGGATCTTGATTGGTTGGATCTTTCGTTCACGGGCGTTGATGACCG
>JALOQW010000168.1 GCA_025459275.1 Pirellula sp. | reverse complement strand
CCGACTCGCTCCGCTTCGCGAGTTACCGCATGTGGGAGACGTTCGGCAAATGGGTATGATGGCGGCAGTGGAATTGGTTCAAGATCGCGTTTCGCAACAAGCGTTTCCCTGGGAGGATCGTGTTGCAGCCGGTGTGTGCCATCGTTTGCTGAAGCGAAAGATTTGGCTGCGCCCCCTTGGTAACGTCATTCCCATCATTCCGCCACTCAGCATGACAGAAACCGAGCTCGATGTTCTCGTGTCTGGGCTCCATTCCGAGCTGGCCTCCCTGAACATTGGATAGTTCAGCGAGAATCGCATACACTGATGTCAACCGGAAAGTGGTGGATCTTGTCTCAGATCCCTTTCCTACAGGGAGCGTAACGGGGAGCACGACTCATGCTGCGGATCTATCAGGGAGTGTTGTTGGCGGCTGTCTGGGTGTCCCTTTGCGTTCACGGCACGAGCCAAGACATGCAGCCCCTTTCCAAGCTTCACAGCCAACGCTTTTCCAACTCAGTCTTTGCAGGATCGGTGCCAGGAGGTGGAGGTGAAAGAATCGGTGGCGCACAAGGCGGTGCTGGAGGAGCCTCTCTCGCCAACTTCTCCGAATTGATGAATTTGATCGAATCTGTCATTGAAGGCCCTTGGGTGAACGATGGCGGTACGGCCTCGATGTTTCCATTCCGGAGCGGCGTTCGGATCGATCCGCAGGGGTTGATCGAGCGGCTCGAAGATTCTAAACAAGTCGATGCACCGAAGCTACAACTGCAGCCACCCTCGCGATCGAGTCTATCGCAGCCCGCCATTCGCCTGGATGCGATCGGTGAATGGCAGGAGCCGACACAATTGCGCTGGATTTCATTGCATCAGTTGGACGAACAGTTGGCGGAGCAAGTACGCCAGGGAAAATCGGCCAACATCGCCATGGAGTTGCTAGGTGGGTTATGTCGGATTGATTACGTTGCCTTGGATTCTCAGACAGGTGAATGGCTGCTGGGTGGACCAGCAGGGAGCGTTGCCGCAAATGCCCAGGGGGAGTTGCTGCACTCGGAATTGAAACTGCCACCAGTGTTGCTGGAGGACTTGTTAACCATTGCCCCTCATGTCTTGAATGACAAGGGTGAGTTTGGCTGTTCGATTGATCCCATCCAGGAACGATTGGTAGCAGCCTACAAAATGGCGCGCAGTCCTACATCCATTCGAGATCTCCGAAGCGATCCGGATCATTGGGCTCAAGAGTGGAAGGCTAAGCTGGGGCGACAAAGGACAACGATCATTGGAGTGCCGGACGATTCACCGACGGGGTATGCGCTGCTTGTGGCCGATGCACATATGAAGCGGATCGCATTGGGTTTGGAACCATCTCCAGCAGGTCTGAAGAACTACTGGCTGGAAGCGGACCTGCTGGGGCAACAGAGCAAGAGTTCGATGGTTCGATGGTGGTTTACCCTATCGGATTCGCGGATTCCATGGGACAACGAACGCAAGATCGCGCATCTCGTCCATTCGAATGTCCAAGTCCAAAGCGAAGCTCAGATCCTCAATGCAAGGGGGGAGCGTCAAGCGGCTGACCGTCCGGATTGGGCAGCCGACGCGTTCGCTCGTAACTTCACCACCCAATTCGAAGTCTTGCAAGAAAACTTTGCGATCTACGGCCGATTGCGACATATCTTTGATTTAGCGGTCGCGATGGAGATCATCCGCTCGCAGATGCAAGCTGGCCACGGTAAGCCGTTTCAAGTGTTGCAGCGCAGTGCTGTCCAACCTCATCTGCCCGTCGCCCCGCGTGAGATCGATTCCGTGGTCGCGACGCGCCGATCGAGTGATGGGATGGTATCGGCCATCGTCAGTGGTGGTGTGACGATCGAGCCTCGTACTGTATCGAAGCGGATGCGACTCGACACCGAATCGCTCCGATCGATATCGGTCGAGACCTCCCCTGGAGAGCGAGAACTCTGTTTGGAACATTTCGAAGTCCCATTCTGGCGTTAACCCCCTGCTGAGTAGCAAGCCACTTACTTGCGTGAGCGAACCCTCTTTCGCTCCTCAGGACACACACACCATCGTTCGGCGCATCGAAAGTATTTGTTATCGTTGCAAGCGTCTTCGCCAAGAATGATGTGTGTCAGTCGCGGTATAGAATTGCTGCCAGGTCTTTAGTCATACCGTGGCGATTGACTTAATAGTGCCGCAAGGTCTTCGAAGTAGTTCGGGTAAGTCTTGGCCGTGCATCGAGGATCCAAGATGCGTACGCCGGGCACGCGAAGACTGGCGAGAGCCAGACTCATTGCCATCCGATGGTCGCGATACGTTTCGATATCGCATCCTCGAAGGGGCTGAGGATGAATGGTTAATCCATCCGCATGCTCGTCCACCTTGGCGCCGAGTCGTCTCAACTCTCGTGCAAGATCGCTGATGCGGTCGGTTTCTTTATGGCGATTGTGAGCCACGCCTCGGATCCGAGTACTCCCTTCGGCAAACAACGCAACCACCGATAACGTTTGAACTGTGTCGCTGATCGCATTCATGTCGACATCGACCCCGTGCATCGCGTGGCCCGATACCTCGATCCAATCCTTGCCCCAATCCACGCGACACCCCATTCGCTCCAAGACATCCGCGAATCGAACATCCCCTTGCAGGGAGTCTCGCGATAGTCCGAGAACTCGAACGCTACCGCCGGTAATGGCAGCAACAGCAAGGAAATAACTTGCGGCTGACGCATCCGGTTCGATCGCGTACAGCGTACCTCGATAGTGTTGCGGAGCCTGGATACGAAATTGATGATGGTCAGTCGCATCGGAAGTGACACCGAAAGACTTCATGACTGCCAGCGTCATATCGACATACGGTGTCGACACGAGTTCCCCATGGACGGTTATCTCGACATCGCGGGCACAATACGGCGCGGCCATCAGCATGCCGCTAAGGAACTGGCTCGAGACGTCCCCTCGAACACTGGCCGCTCCGCCACTCAGCCCGTTGGCGTTTAGGGCAACGGGGGGGCAATCGGGCCGAAGAGTGTTGATACTCTGGATGTCTGCTCCCCAGGACCTCAGTCCATGGATCAGATCCCCAATGGGGCGTTCACGCATCCGCGCGACGCCGTCCAAGGTGTATTCGCCTCGCGTTGCAGCCAAGGCGGCCGTCAGGAATCGAATGGATGTTCCACTGTTGGCTACGTGGAGCGACGCTTTGGAGACGCAAGGCTGTCCGCCGCAACCTTGAATCGTGAGCTCACATCGGCTCCGATCCCATTCGATGGGGGACCCCAACAATTGCCACGCGTCCACCATGACTTGGGTATCTTCGCTTTCAAGAACACCAGTCAAACGGGACTCACCTTGCGCCATGGCGGCGCAGATCAGGGCCCGGTTGGTAATGCTCTTCGAGCCGGGGACACGAACGCTGCCAACAACCGGCGCATGCACTGGGTCCAATCGGACTGATGAAGGGCCGTCGGAGATCACTGGGTCGCGATCTTCCAGAGGTGATTGGCGCCACGAACAAACATCGCGTTGCCGGCAATGGCGGGTGATCCCAGTACCTCGTCGTCAATCTTGTTCGTTTGAACGATCTTTCCTTCTTCGCCATCCAGAGCCACAACGAAGCACAAGCCCTCCATCGAGAACAAGTACAGGCGATCTCCGGCAACCACAGGGGATGACCAGATCTGCTTGGCATCAGGCAATCGAAGCTGCCACAAGATCTTTCCGGAATAGACATCGCCGCATACCAACACGGTTCGATTGACGACATAGACATTCTTGCCGGCAACCACTGGCGAACAGGCGTTTGAATTGAGTTTGTTCTCTTTCCAGAGAGTGCTCGGCTCGCCGGCACTGGACAGATCGAGAGCTGTCAGCCCCCCAGCAGGAACGATCAACCGATTGCCATCGGCAACGGAGGATGGGATGGTGGAGCATGGAAGCTCAAGCCGCCATACAGGCTTGCCATCGGCAGGGGTGACTGCTTGGAGGTCTTCGCTCGACTGAACGACCACCACGTTCTTGCCGTTGGGGAGTTTCACAATCGAAGGCGACGCCCAGTTTGCCTTCTTCGGACGGTCTTGTTTCCATAGGATCGATCCATCCTCAGCGCTCAATCCTGCGACGAAGGAATCCCCTTGGCATTCGACTTGGACGATGACGACTCCATCGACGACGACGGGAGAGCTGCTCATGCCCACGTCGTTTCCTGCCTTGGGGAAATCGCTTGCCAACGACCGATACCAAACAGGATTGCCTTGCAGGTCGACGCAAGCGATGTCGTTCGAGCTGTAAAAAGCGAACACGCGTTTGCCATCAGAAACTGGCGTGGGAGCCGCATTGGCGCTCACTGGGTGGCAGTAGGGGCGGCCGCGCGCGATCCACTGTTGTTCCCACAATAGTTTTCCGTCTGCCGCGCTGTAACTGACCAGTCGGATCCGTCGTTGGTCCATGGCATCGCTACTGGTCGTGATGACTTGATCACCAACAACGATAGCCCCTCCGGCACTGCGGCCAGGAATCTTGACTTTCCACGCAACGTTCTTCGAGGCATCTCCGCCGAACTCGTCAGGCAGTCGAGCCGTTGCAGAGGCTCCAAGCGCTCCAGGGCCACGAAACTGCGTCCAATCTTCGCTATTCCCAGAACGGCTCAGAACTCCGCTCAGCAAACCTAAACTGCAGTATCCCAGTACACTACTCTTAATGATTTCTCGAATTCGCATTTTCATCGTTGGATCTACCTTTTCGACCAGGGCTCTTGGTTCTTTGGAGTGTTGGGAGAGGGTATTAGGGATTCCAAGTGATCGCTTTTCCGGTCGCATCACATAGTCGAAGTTGAAACGAGTAATCTTGTGCCCAAGCTTCCTTCTGTTCGTTCTGGCACACCTTGACCAGAATTCGATTTTCGCCAGCCTTTAGCTTGATGGGGGCTGCGTATTGATCGATCTGCGCGCCGGTGTGGTAGACTTCGTTGGCAATCACCAGCTCACCATTCACCCATACTTTTTGAGCATTGATGCATCCGACTCGGACTTCGCAATCGATGGCGGATGGCACCTTGACGATCGTTGCGGCGTAGACGATGCACCCTTTTTCGTTGTTGAAGAGTTTGGCGACGTCCACTTGACCTTCCTTGCTGTCGGTAGTGTGTTCGAGCCATTGGGTTTCGCCGTTCTTGCCGGAGTACCTTTCTTTCACGGCCCCCTTTAGCCAATCGGTTTCTACGTCGTAGACGACATCGAACTTGTCACTCCCCACATTGTCGAAGGGACCGATGAGTTTCCAGCTTGTGACGAACCCCATATGTTGAGATTGATCGACGGTGACTCCCACTGCTTTGAGTTTTTCGATCATCTCGACAATTTGCGTAGGATGACGAGCGGCGTCCAATATTCTCTTGAGTTGATCCGCACTGGCCCCTTCGCTCTTTAGGATGGCATGAGCCACTGCATCGAATCGGATCTCGAGACTGGGGTCTTCCAGCATGGAGTCGAGGAACTTGCCTCGCGTTTCAGGATCGTTATCCGTCACCCAGCGGTATACCGTGTAACGGGCTTCAGGGTCCTGCGACGTGTCGCCGAGAAAGGCCGTGAGTTCCGGCTTGGATGCAGCGTCTGACTTGCGATAGAGTTGGTTGGCGAGTCCCATCAGCCAGTTCTTGCCGATAGGTGAAGCACCCTTCATGGCCTTCAGAACCTCCATCAGCTTCAGATCTTTGGCCTGGGACAATTGCTTGGAAGCCGCTGCAGCAGCTTGCTGTGCTTTGTCATCCCCAGGTTGGATCGACCGCAATGTCGACAAGGCATCGGACGTGCTTTCAGCGACCGAGAAACGGGCCAACATGCCGCTGAGGACCAGGAACGCCAACACCACCCGAAACGTGTGAGCAAAGATCATAAGCCAACTCACCCTTATTGCTTTGAACAGAGCTACAGAATCCTTTCGCGATACGGTCGACCGCGATCCGCGTATTATGGCGCGATCCCGGCACGGCGGCTAGGACACGACCCGGCTAGTTTTAGACGCGACGGGCACGTTGCCCAAGAAAGATCTTGTCGATCTGAAGTTTTTTGTTCAATAAAAGAAGGTCCGCTCGTTTTCCAGCCTCCAAGCTTCCGACCTCTTGATCGATCCCTGTTCGCTCCGCTGGTGTGAGGGAAGCCATGCGGATGATGTCCGGAAGGGGTACCTGTGTGTGTTTGGCCATGAAGCGAACGCAGTGGTCCATCCCTTGAATAGCGCTGGCAAGCCCACCATCGGCGCCTCGCCCCACTTGGCCATCGCTGTCAATCCAAACGCATTCCTCCGGGTGACCGAAAAGATACTTGCCCGGGGGCATGTCCATCGCACGGTTGCTGTCGGTCACAAGACACAGACGGTGGGGACCTTTCATTTGCCACGCAAACTGGAGCAGTTCAGGAGCCAGATGGCATCCATCGGCAATGACTTCGGTGCTCATCGAATCGTGACCCAATACGAATTCCAGCATGCTCCCTTGCATCGGGGTTCCAAATCGACTTCGAACCGAAGCCACGTTGGACATGGCACACCAAAAGTGATCGACATGGGTCATCCCGGCTTTGTGGGCGGCCTGCATCTCTGTCCACGATGCGTTCGAATGACCACATGTAACAAGGCATCTGCGCCGTTTCGCATACCGATAAAAATCAAGACACCCTTTCAATTCGGCAGCACACGTTGCGACACGAATCAGGCCCGTCTTGAAGTACGACTGATACTCGTCAAGGATCGGAGTGCGACAACCCGCCTTGCTATGGCAGCCTGATTTTTCCACCGCGAAGTAAGGTCCATACAGATGCACCCCTTCGATATGGGGGAGGGGGTTCAAGTTTTCGGTCGGTTCGTGTTCTCGTTTGACGGCCAGAACGGCATCAAGCATTGCATGGATCGCCTCAGCTCGACCGGTCGTTGTCGTGGGGAATATCGATGTCGTGCCATGAAGCAAATGAGCATGGGAAGCTTGAACAACTGACTGCACCGAACCATCCATGAAGTCAGCACCTGCTCCTCCATGAACATGAATAACCACAAAGCCCGGTGCAACTAGTTTTCCTGTACCATCGATTACGGAAATCGATTTGGGGGGACGTTTTGGGATGCTCGATATGGACCGAATGCGTCCAGATTCGATCTCGATCCATGCGTTGCTAAAGATGCGATCGGGCAGGATGGCATCCGCGCCTGCTATCGCCCATCGTCCTGGAATGACTTCAATTGTGGGTTTACGCATGGAGTTCTTTAAAGGGCATGTGTCCAAGGATACTTCGCGACCGAAATCATCTCATCAGGACCACTGCCAACAACGCAATCAAGCATATTGCGATCAGGATCAGCAATCCGATAACGATCCAAGTTCGCATCTGCTTCTTCTTGCGTCGCTGCAACAGGTTGGCCTTGGCAGTGGCCAAGCTGCCTTTGGAAGCTTCCTTGGCCAGCTGTGATTCGGGAGAAGGAACCGGCAACGTTACTGGGGGGAGGCCTGGGCTGGCGTTGGAGGGTGTTGTTTCCGAAGCAAACAACTCAGGCAACAGCTCCTCAGCCAACTGCCATGTTTCCATGCCATCCCGCCACAAATAGGAATCGAAGGTCACACGTCGTTGAGTGATCCATTCCATCAAGGTCGGCGTATCCGAAGGCCCATACTGACCGCCGCTCGGCGGGCGCACAAACCATCGCGCATCCAAGTGGGGGAGCAAACACTTGGGTACATTCCCCATGGGTGGTTCGACTGCTGGCTGCTCGGATACTTGCTTCTCGATTGACGGCTTCTCGATTGCCGGTTTCTCGACAGAGCGCTGGTCGACCGATGGTTGCCTCGAGCTTGGCGGTTCCAATGTGGCGACGGACGCTGGCGTGGTTTCTCGATGGGCCGCTTCTGACTTGGCAACCTCCAATGGGATCGAGAATTCTGCGTCGGATTGCGGAATACGAAACGCCCCCTGGCAACCGGGGCAGCGACCTCGTTTACCGGCTTGGAAATCCTTCACATGGAGGGGCTGATTGCAAATATGGCAACGGAATCGTATTCCCATGAATTCAATCCTCGAGTTTGGTTCGTCGGCGGATCATCGATAGGTTTCGTGGCACTTGTTGCACGACTGATCGATCCTGCTGACAGAGGTACGTGCGAGTTCCGCGTCATTCATTTTGGCTGCTTTGATCACGTCCTTGGATGCAGCGACCATGGCTTTGGCCATTTCAGTGTAGTTCTCATCATCCGCATCGGTCATTCCTTCTTGCTGCAGGATGTGTCCGTAGACGGCAACCAGCTCGGCATATTTGACAAGATCCTCCTGACTCTCCCCAAAACTGTCTTCGCTGCTAACGCCGGGAGCCATATGCTCGCGCAATGCCCATTCGAGCAACTGCATAATAGGGCCTCGATCCGCAACATCTGCCCAGACCAGGTCTTCTGCAGTTCCGCTCAGCTTGGCCCCCTTGAGAAGGTCTTGCAGATCCTGATGCCGAAGCTTGGCTTCGTTGTAGACCGGTTGTGTGCCTACTTTGCAATTGGCAGCCATCCTCGCAAAGATGGATCGCGCATAGGGAGCGGAGGCTTTCCATCGAATCTCCCCAGGATACTGAGAGATGACTGTCATCAATGAAGCCAGAAGCGTAAACTCTTTTCGAGACTCTGAATACCCACCACCA
>JALOQW010000010.1 GCA_025459275.1 Pirellula sp. | reverse complement strand
GGGCTTGGCAAACCTGCCATGAGACGCGAATCACGGTGATGGATCCAGGATGCGCTTCCATGAACGGGGCATGGTGCTCGTACGATGCGAGCCCCGAAAGATTGCGCGATGGCTTGATGACCGAGACAAACTCCGAGAATCGGGATCGATCCTGCGAAACGACGCACGACTTCCATCGAGCAACCAGCATCGTCCGGAGATTTGGGACCGGGCGAGATGACGATGCCTGCCGGTTTCAATCGCGTGATCGCATCCGCTGCGATGGCATCGCTTCGCACCACCAAAGTCGTTTGTCCCAACCGTTGCAGATAGCGATCCAGGTTGTAGACGAAGCTATCGTAGTTATCGATCAGCAGAATCATCGGAGCGCTTTCTCGCCCGCTTCCAGAACTTGAACGATCCGATCCAAATCATAGACGCAGCCTCCCCACGTGCCGCCACTGACCTTCGTCAAGGCAGCCCACAATCGCGTATCGATCGGTAATCGTGGGTCGGGTGCTAGTCCAGGATGCGGCTCCCTTTCTTGCAGGATCATTGCTCCTTGTTCGGGCGTGAAGGTTCGACCATCGCAGCCTATGAAGTCGACGGAAGCTTCGAGTGTGGTTCGATCAACGTGGATCCGAACCAGATCTCCATCGCGCAGGCGGCCAATCGGGCCCCCAGCGAGTGCTTCCGGGCCGACGTGGCCGATGCACGCTCCAGTACTGACCCCTGAAAAACGAGCGTCGGTGATGACGGCGACATGTTTTCCGTATTCCAAGTACCGAAGGGCACTCGTCAACTGATACGTTTCCTCCATCCCCGTTCCCATCGGCCCACATCCGATCAAAACGGCGATATCACCAGCCTTCAATGGTTGTGCATGCTGACCTTTGGCCGCAGCCACCGCTTCCTTCTCTGAAGTGAATACTCGGGCCGGACCGGTCTTGCGGTAGACGCCATCGGGATCGATGACGGAAGAGTCAATGGCTGTGGATTTGATGACAGAGCCATCGGGGCACAAGTTGCCGCGCGGAAAGCAAACGGTACTCGTGAGTCCCATCTTCTTGGCCGTTGCGGGGGGGATGATGACTTGATCGGGATCGACGCCGTCTCGTTCTCGAAGGAGCTGTCGCATGGCAGCGCGGCGAGGGGAGTCCTGCCATTGGTCGAGAATCTCATGCCATGTGAGTCCCGTGACGGTCTTGCAGTCGCATTTGGCGATCCCAAGTTCGCGCAGATGCCACATGATCTCTGGCACTCCACCCGCCATGAAGAGTCGAATCGTGGGATGGAACTGCGGGCCATTGGGAAGCACGTCGACAAATCGCGTCACTCGCCGATTGATCTCGGTCCACATTTCAATGCTTGGCCGTGGAATCCCTGCCGCAAAAGCGACGGCCGGAACGTGCATGAGCAAGTTGGTAGATCCACCGCAGGCTGCGTGGACTGCGATCGCATTGTAAAACGAATCTTCGTTCAGAATGTCTGCCAAGGTCGCTTTGCGATGATGTTGATCCCACAGGATCTTGGCCGATTGCCGTGCGATATCGAGCCAGATCGGTTGACCGCTGGGAGCGAGAGCTGCATGCGGTGCCGTCATCCCGAGGGCTTCGGCAATGACTTGTGACGTCGCGGCCGTTCCCAGGAACTGGCAACCGCCACCCGGTGAGCCGCAGGCACGGCAACCTGCCGCAGACGCCTCCTCCAACGAGATCATTCCATTGGTGTAACGAGCGCCAATCGTTTGCACCTTGCCTAGATCTTCGGCTTCGCGAGCCGGCAGAGTAACACCACCTGGAACGACCACGCTCGGCAGATTGGAGCTTCCGGCGAGTGCGATCATCATGGCCGGTAGCCCTTTGTCGCACGTGGCTACGCCGATGATCCCTCGGCGGGTTGGAAGCGATCGACTCAATCTCCGAAAGACAATGGCGGCATCGTTTCGATAAGGGAGCGAGTCGAACATGCCGACGGTCCCTTGAGTTCGACCATCGCATGGATCGCTGACGTAAGCAGCGAACGGGACTCCACCGTTGTCGTAGAACCATTCGGCTGCTGCCCGCACGAGCAATCCAACTTCCCAGTGGCCGGTATGGTATCCCAGCGCAATCGGTCGTCCATTCTCCGCTCGCATGCCTCCTTGAGTGCTCAAGAGCAGGAACTGAGGTCCGAGCATCTTCTGGAGATCCCATCCCATGCCGGCGTTCTGGGTCCATCCAAACAAGTCACCGCTTGACCAGGTTCGTAGCATCTCGTCGGTCAGTGGCAACGAACCGCTAGGCCCTGCACCGGACGTTTCCATCGCGGTTTCAGGTCCGACGTTTTCGAAGAAGTTTCGCAACTCAAATGCGCTTGGCATGCAATGGAACTCAGGGTGTGGGGGAATGGGACTTGAGGAAACCTATCAACGATGCAAGCTCCGCATCGCTCATGAGTTCCTCGAAATTACCGGGCATCAGTGACAGCTTGCTAATTCGTTCCGTTTCGATTTCATCGCGGGCGATACGTTGCGATTTGCCCGTCTGATCAACGACTTCCAACGAATCAGGTTGCCGATCCACGATTAGTCCAGAGTACGTTTCTCCACTATGGGTCAAGATATTCGTAATCCGGAATGCTTCGTCGACGTTTCGATTGGGCCACAAGATATCTTCGCACAATCGCTCGATGGTGCGAGTGATGGCGCCGTCGAGTTGAGGTCCGATGACTTTCCCCTGGCCAGCCAGTTGATGGCAAGCAGCGCATCGCTCTTGGAACATGCGAGCACCCAGAGTCAGATCTGGGGTAGTCCCTTGAACAGCGAGGGCCTTGTTTTGGACTACACTGGCGCGGGCCGTATCGGTTTCTCCCTCCGGCTTGAGACCAGCCAATCGTTGGGCATCTTCCTCCGAAAGTGCATCCCACCACGCCATCGGAAACGTCCTCAAGACTTCCTTCGACATGATTCCGCGACGCATGAGAGATTCCATCACGGGAATGCTGGCTCGATGCTTCGACCATCGCAGTGCGAGATCTTCTTGTGCGGTAGCATTCGCACGGACGCAGTATTGCTCTGCAATCCACTCGAGAGTTCTCGGATCCAAGGATGGCCACGACCATGTGTAAGGTGGCAATGTCCTCAATGCACCATCCGGTGATTTCCAAACAGGTTGCGTAGCCAAGATGTCTTCCCATCCTTGTGATACCACACAATCGACGAGTTCACTGGCGAGCGGTGCTTCAGTTCCAAACCAGCTTCGTTGCAGTGCCGTGCGGCTAGCGGGATCCAACTTCGAGGCTTCGAGCCACGCCTGCCAACGGTTCAACAGGTCGAGGTTCTCAGGTTCCTGCGATTTGGAAACGATCGATGGTCCAAAGCAGCGAGCGACTCGCAAGAGTTGTTCGTACGCTTGCCGATGCGGTCCCATTGCCAACCCCGGTTGCGAGAATCCGCCGACGGCAATCCATGCATAAGCATCATGGCCATCGCCATCAACAACTTGAAGCCGGATCTGGGAGCCTTGATAAGCCGTGAGATCGACTGTCACGCGTTTGCCGATGTCGCTACGGGGTGGGTACATTCTCGCGACTTCTTTCCAATCGCGCGTGGTACGGTTCTGAACGAGCAATCGAACGTAATTGCGCTGGGTATCGGGCTCGCTAGGAAGAGCGTTGTGTCCAACGATCCAAAAAGTGAACGCATCGTTCGCGGTCCAAGGGCTGCTCGTCCATGTTCCGGTATAGCGTTCACCTAGCCCGATCGAACTCCATACCGATTCACTTCGAGAGGGTTGACCAGACTCGGATTCGAGCATGCGATTCTCCACAGGCCATTCGCGGTCATCTCGACCTCGATCCGCACGTCCCACCCAAACATGGATTGCAGCATCAGCAAAGCGTTGCTGCCAATCCGTGATCGAATCCTGAATGGATTGGCGACCTAGCTCGATGAGTTTGGAAGACAGCTTGCCGTTCCTCGCCTTCTGGGCTTCTGCAATGACGAGGATTTGTTGCATGCGAGACGCATTGTCGGGGAGAGATTTCTGAAGCAGCTCGAGCACGCGCGGAATGGCTGCTTCGTCAGCGGTCGTCGCAGCGTGCAGGAGTGCATCGCGCATCGAGTTGGCTTGCCAAGCGTCGGACGATTGGCTTCCGTATCGATCCAAGATTTCCAGCAACCACGAAGCGGCGACGGGATTGCGGATCGCTCGGCAGATTCGGATCCATCCCATGGCAACTCCTTCTGACATTTCATTCGATGCCCATGAGCTTGGGAAGGGTTCGTTCCGTTCGGTTGCTCGTTGGACGATGTCGCGCATCGCGATCCAATGCGCTTGGGCCAGGATCGGATCGAACGCAGAGTCGACTTTCTGCAGGCTTTCCATCAGATCAGGAATCAACGGGATGGACCCATGGTCGGCAAGGAACTCAATTCCCCTCAATCGCTGCAGGGATGCGATCGTGTCCTTGCCCGTATGAGCTTTTCGTAGCAGCGAAACCGCTTGATCAAGCGACTCCACCGACTTCAAGCTGCTCGATGCCGCAGGCAACTTCGGTGCAGCGATTTGTTCCGAACCTCCAGTCCAACGGATGCGCCAGATACGGCCGCTGGTTCGATCGCGGTCGGGGTGATCGAGGGGGACTTCGTAGTGGCCGATGATTTTGTTGTAGAAGTCCGCGATGTACAGGCATCCATCGGGGCCGAACTGCAAGTCGACGGGGCGGAACCATGGGTCATCGCTCGTCAGCAGATCCGGCATTTCGTAGGCTTTGGCTGTGGCCCCTTGGTATTCAACTCGATTGCGATTGATACGACAGGTCATGACGTTCCCGCAGAACAAGTCTCCTTGAAAGGCGGCTGGAAAGATTCCGGCGGGGACAACGGCTGCACCGGAAATGGCGGTGCTGCCGTGAAGATGGTCCATCATGGGAGGGACAAATCCAAGGCCATCGTCGGGGCGTCCGAAGCTCGGATAGCATGCGCCGCGCAGGAGTTGGGTGAGTGGCTTGCTGTGGCAATCCGCCGTGAACCAATTTCCGTAGGCGTCGCGTGTCATGCCGAACGGATTGACTTGGCCTTGCGTGTACTGCTCAACGCGCGAACCGTCTGGGCGAAAGCGAAAGGTGTTGCCGGAGGTTAACTCGATTTTATGCCCATCGGTCCCTGCAACGCGCGAGATGTTGTTGAATCCGTGGCATGCATAGATCCAGCCATCGCCGCCATCCCGGAAAGCGTTGACCATGCCGTGTGTATCGCGTGAAGTATCAAAGGGACCGAGGACTACTTCGCGGCGGTCGCATACGCCATCGCCGTCGGTGTCTCTCAATCGCCAAATGTTCGGGATGGAGAAGACGAAGCAGCCATCTTCGTAAGGGAGGATCCCAATCGGAATATTGAGACCATCAGCGAATCGTCGCGTCGTTTCGAACTGGCCATCTCGATCCCGGTCTTCCAAAACCAAGACGGCATCGGCGGAGATGGCTCCCTCTTTGGCGGGAAAGGGATATTGAACACTCTGAGTCATCCACAGTCTTCCCGCCCGATCGAAGGCGAGGTTCATCGGTTTGGATATTTGAGGTTCGCTCGCCACTAGCTCGACGCGGAAGCCTTGGGGGACATGGAATCCAGCCAACTCGTCGCCTGGAGTTCGCCATGCCGAGTCTCGAATCGTTTGGCCATACCATTCGGCGGGCGACTTGGGTTCGGCAGGTCGCCAATCCTCCGCTGCGAAAACATCGGTGCTCAAAAGAGTTGCGAACAGCATCCCTTTTGCGGCTAGGGTGGAGAATTGCTGAAGATAGGACATGGTCGAGGTAGGGAGAGGTTGAGGTAGGAATCTGGAAAGGAGGGAACGTACTCGCGTGACCGTGTATGGTAATGTCCGTCGCTGCGATCCGTCGAGTATGATTGGAGTCAAACGCTGTTCCAAGGAGCACCCATGAAACCCGCATTATTCGGCCTATTCTTCACCTGTTTGGTATCTCTTGTCGTGACGACTCACGCGCAGGAGATTTACGATTCGCAGACCGAAAACGTCCCTCGCGTCACGGCAACCGAGGCTGCCGCCAGTGCCCGATTGCCAGATGGTTTCCGCATGCAAGTGGCCGCCTCCGAGCCCATGGTTCAGCAACCGATTGGCATGGCATGGGACGTGCGAGGCCGATTATGGGTCGCTGAAAACTACACGTATGCCGAGTCGAGTCTGAAGTTCGATCTGATGCTATCCGACCGGATCGTTATCTTGGAAGATGCTGACAAGGATGGCACCTTCGACAAACGAACCGTCTTCTACGAGAACCTCAAGGAATTGACGAGTATCGAAGTCGTCGACGGTGGGGTTTACGCTTTGGGCTCACCCAATTTAGTCTTCATTGCCGACAGCAATCGCGATGATGTTCCGGACGGTCCAGCGCAGATTCTGGTCAGCGGCTTCAACCCGAACATCCGACATAACTTTGCGAATGGGCTTCGTTTCGGGCCGGATGGATGGCTGTATGGACGACACGGCATCTTGGGCTCGTCCGAAGTGACGGTTCTGGAATCATTGGATTCGTACGTCGATCCCAACAACCCTAATTTCGGACGTGCGATTGGGGGACTTCCGGGAGGCGTGCCTTTGCCACCTGGCGGCTATACCGGACCTGCAACGACTCCCGAAACCGTACGTCTTCATTGCGGCATTTGGAGATACCATCCCAAGCTACACAAGATCGAAATGGTCTGCGAAGGAACGACGAACCCGTGGGGTATGGATTGGGATGCCTATGGCAATCTATTCTTTATCAACACCGTCATCGGTCATTTGTGGCATGCGATTCCTGGTGCTCATTTGCAGCGCATGTATGGCGAAGATTCGGATCCCTTTGCGTATGAACTCCTTCCACATATCGCAGATCACGTGCATTGGGATGAACAAGGGGAGGATTGGCGCGCGACTCGCAATGGTCCACCCAGCAGTGGAACCGATCGCGCCGGGGGCGGTCATGCCCATAGCGGCATGATGATCTATCAAGCCGACCACTGGCCTGCCGAGTACCGCAACCAACTCTTCACACTCAATCTGCACGGTCGCCGCATCAACCGAGAGCAACTCGATCGCGTCGGTGCTGGCTTTGTGGGACGGCATCAGCCTGACATGGTCTTTTGGTCGGACCCGTGGTTCCGAGGGATCGAGCTATCGACTGCTCCCGACGGAAGTGTCTACGTTTTGGATTGGTCGGATATTGGAGAATGCCATGACGATGACGGAGTCCATCGAACCAGCGGCCGCATCTACCGCATTCTGCATGACCAGCCAGCCAAAGACACCTTGAGTGCCATCCTTGCGAATGCGATCCAGGCCAACAATCGTTCGCAGCAAAGCGTCATTGGTTACGCGGATTGCTTGGCCATCTTGCAGCATCCCAATGTTTGGTACTCGAGAGAATTGTGGAAAGCACTTCAGTTCGGCCGGCTCTCAATCGAAGAGAACAAAGGTTTGCTCGAACTCGCCTTGCGAAATCCGACAAAGAAAAAGGAGACTGCGACGCCGTCTGCGCTGGACCCCGTCACCTTGCAACTTCGCGCGATTTGGACATTGAACGCTGGCAAGCGACTTTCAGACGACCATCTCTTCCGGCTGATGCGGTCTCCGCAACATGAGTCGGTTCATGTCTGGGCGATACGACTTCTGGCTGAGCGATTACCTTACCTGGAAGAGACCAAGCAGAGCGAAGGTGAGGCGGAACTGGTCGATCTCTTGGCATCGAAACCGATCACGGAAATCAGCCCGCTGGTTCGGCTTTATACGGCAGCCTTGCTCCCCAAGTTTACCAACCAGCAGTGGCGACTCGCATCCATGTTGATCAAGAGCAAGGACCTTGCTGACGATCGGGACTTCCCACTTGTCTATTGGTATGGGACCAAGGACATGCTCGCCGACCAACCAATGCGGGCCGCCAAGATGGCGGTCGAGTGCGCTATGCCCAAGGTCACGGAACTGTTCCTTCGTCGGTTTGCCTCGGGGCTGACCGATGGGGAAGAGGCACTGTCGTTCCTGCTCGCGAATGTCGCATCGCGCGAGGTTCCTGAATTGCATGCATCCGCCGTCCATGGTCTGTGGGAAGCGTATCAAGGCCGACGCAACGTCAAGGAACCTTCGCACTGGGAGGAGTTATCGCAACGCATCAGCCAACATCCTGATGAAAACGTTCGAGAGAAAGCGTTGCTGCTGAAAGGGCTTTTTCAAGGGAACGTTGCCACCGGGGAGCTGATTTCACTGGCCAACAACGCTCAAGCTTCGCAAGCCAGTCGACGAGCTGCGATACTTTCCCTTGGGAAACTGGATGACCCAATGGCACGCGACGCGCTCTGGAAGCTGGTTTCCGATCAGTTTCTTGGTGGGGCCGCAGCGGAGTCTCTGGGAGGGACGTTGACGGTGCAAGAGGCGCAGAGGCTGGTCGACATGCATTCAGGTGTGTGGCCCCCTGGCAAATCGGGAATCGTGGTCGCCTTGGGGAGCCGACGAGACACGCTACCCGTTCTTTTGGATGCCATCGAGAGCAAGAAGATTCCGAGCGAGAGTATTGATGCCACCACATGGCGCCAGTTCACTTCGGTAGCCGATTGGGACTTACTGACCCGTGCTCGCAAGATTAATCCCGACCTCGGTGTGCCTCGTGACCAGAGCAGGATCATTCATGCCTGGGAGGAACAATTTACGGACGAGCGTCTCGCGACCGCCGATGCAGGAGTTGGGAAAACGATTTGGAACAACGTGTGTGCCCAGTGCCATAAACTTTTCGGCGAAGGGGGCGCGATCGGTCCTGAGTTGACCGGGGCACAGCGAAGCAATCTCCGATACTGGCTCGAAAATGTCTTGGCACCTAGCTCCGTGGTCGCTGCGAATTATCGCGTGACCGCGTTCCTGACCGACGACGGCCGTGTGATTACCGGTGTACCCATTGCTGAAACGAGCGAAGAGGTCACGATTCAAACCGCCAAAGAGAAGATTGTTCTCAGCAAGAGCGAGATCGAACAGCGTAAAGCGTCTGAGTTGTCACTCATGCCAGAAGGGCTCATGGATCCGCTTGACGAAAAAGCTCGAGCCGATCTGTTGAAGTATCTGATGAGCCCGGTTCAGGTGCCTGCGAAGTGATCATGTTCTGCGAAGTGATGGGTGAGAATGAATCGTAAAGAACGGGCGGCCGTCGTGCATCAGCGTCTGGACGCACTCTATCCCCAGACCGATATCCCCCTCGATCACGTCGATCCCTATACACTGCTCGTGGCGGTTGTCTTGAGTGCCCAATGCACCGACAAGATGGTCAATCGAGTAACGCCTGATCTTTGGAAGCTTGCGGATAATCCGTATGACATGAGCCGTCAGACGGTGGAACGGATCCGCAAGATCATCCAGCCGTGCGGATTGAGTCCGCAAAAGTCGAAGGCGATTCATGGTTTGTCGAAAATTCTGGTCGAAGAACATGATGGCCAAGTGCCACAGTCGCTGGAAGAGTTGGAAAAACTTCCAGGGGTCGGGCACAAGACCGCATCGGTCGTGATGGCTCAGGCCTTTGGCGTTCCTGCTTTTCCGATCGACACGCACATTCATCGTCTCGCGCAGCGATGGGGGTTAACGAATGGTCGATCAGTGGTGCAAACGGAGCTCGACCTCAAGAAACTGTTTCCGGAGGAGAGTTGGAATCGCCTTCATCTTCAGATCATCTATTACGGACGCGAGCATTGCACAGCTCGCGGTTGCGACGGCACAGTGTGTGGGATCTGCCGCGAGCTGTACCCCAACCGCCGCAAACCGGTCGTCACCAAAAAGTAGCCCGTCGAGCGGTGGGTGTTAACCCACTGTTTTTCCCCATGGCGTGAGCCGCACG
Source organism: Pirellula sp. (assembly GCA_025459275.1). Taxonomy (GTDB): domain Bacteria; phylum Planctomycetota; class Planctomycetia; order Pirellulales; family Pirellulaceae; genus JBKCUI01. The sequence continues at coordinate 16,550 of JALOQW010000010.1, read as the reverse complement.
CGCTAGCGGCGCTTCGGGGAATCGCCATGTTCGGAACGGCTGTCGCTCACTGCGATTTAAAGATTGCGGCAGCTGGGTTGCTGTAACACGGTACAATAACGCGGCTAGTCCGCCCCGGCGGATCTGCGACGGCCCGCGGCTCAGGGTGCGTGAGCCGCACTCGCTAGCGGCGCTTCGGGGCACTTCCATGTTCGGAACGGCTGTCGCTCACTGCGATTCAACGATTGCGGCAGCTGGGTTGCTGTAACACGGTACAATAACGCGGCTAGCGCCCGCGGCTCATGTCTGCGCGGGGCGTCGGCAGCAACATGTGGGTCATCCGTTCGGCGTTGACAATGCCTTGTGCTTTCCAATAGGGATCGTGTTGGTTCGAACGACCTGACGAGTAGCGATGTCTTAGATTTCGGGCTGCGGCGGCAAACAGCTGCATATTGCATGATTCCAATGCCTCGGATGCCGCTGCAAATTGGGACGGTGCTTCCGAAGGATTCTGGAAGGAGGCGATTGCTGCATCGAACGCCATGGCGAGGGAACTTGCCCAATGTGCACGCTCGCGACGTAGCAATCGTATGAACCGCCGAGCTTGATCCAGATTCCGTTTGGTTTGAATCCCTGATGCCGCGGCGGCCAGATGAGCACGAACGAGTACTTGCCGATGGTCGATGCGAACTTGCTGGATCTGAGATAGGAAGGATCGATGGTATTCGTCGTACTTTCCTTCGATGCATGAAAGTGCCTGCTCTGCTTTGTCAGCATAGATACAAGTGGCCGTTCGGGCTAACACATCGTTATGGTGTTGGATAAAAAATCCTCGGTCCGATAATCGCTCTCGATCTCGCTCCAGCAGCACTTGCGCTTCTTCAGGTTGATCTTTGGCAAGCATCACATGGGCCGTAACCTGAGTTCCAAAATTGAGGATAGCGTACAAGTCATTGGCATCATGCGCGGATCGAAGCAATTCGGATTGACGCTGCGTTAGTTCCCGAATTTCTCCCTGGTATTGTAAGGCCCACAGGGCGAATGTCCTGGCCGTTTGCAGCTCCCACGTCTTTCCGACACATCGTGGATCGGCAAGAAATCGAATCGCATGCTCACAGCATCGAAGGGCATTGGACCAATCCCCTCGCAATAAGGCCGCGATACCTCGACTGAGGCATGGCAACGCGCGTTGATATGGGTCTCGAGATCGAGCGATGAGAATCCGATGCGCGTTCAGTACCTTCAGCGTTGCTTTTCGACTACGACTACCACCGATGGCTACTTGTCCCATAAACGCTGCCAAGTCACGATGCAGCGCCACATGCGAGCCCACAGCAAGCGAGCGACAAAGATTATCGGCGGTATAGAAAGTTCCGAGCAACGGATCGACCATACTCATACCAGCGGCCGCTGCCCACCCTGTTTGCAATTGCTGCTCTTGGAACGGCGTGGCTTTCGCATTCGCGGCAGGTCTAAATCCGCGCAGACCGAGCCAACATCGTCTCGAGAGAATGCCCGCCACCGTTTGCCAGCGGTTGGATGGCCATGGTAATCGACTGTGTTGCAATGCCTCCTTGAGCACCGACATTCCTTCGTTGACATGCCCGCTGGTCAAGAATCGCAAGGCTGCACGGCGTTGCAATTCCGCACGATCGTCCTCCTGTGCTTCCGCTGCCGAGCTCAAGTACTCTCGGGCGGCTTCTAAGGATCTTCCGGTATTGGCCAAGGAGTCTGCCAGTCGTCGCTGAACCCCAAGTCGATCTTCGAGTGCGGTCGGGCACAACGTCAAGGCGTTTCGATAGCAGTCGATGGCGCGATAGAATGCCAACGATGCTTCAGCGACCTCGCCTGCGTCTGCAAAGTAGCGCGAGGCGAGATCGAGTTTTCCCGCGTCGCGATACAAGGCAGCCAAAAACTCAAAGTCTTTGTCTTTTTGTGTCTGATCCAGGTAACTGGCAAGCGTTGCACAATGTTGGGTTCGCAGTTCAGGACTCAGCATGGCCAAAGTGGCTTCGCCGATTTTGTCGTGAAACGGCTCGATACGATTGCGATCTCCCAAACGTCGGACAAGATGCTGGGCACGCAGAGATCGAACCAGACCCATACTGTCCGCGACAAGTGACTCGAGATCCTCTGAACGAAGTGGGCGACCCGCCGCCGCCAAAAGCCCCATCGCGTACCACTCTCGCGAGGGGAGCGATCGTAATTTCGATGCCACAACTTCGAGAAGGCTTGTTGTTGGGTTCGGAGCCTCCTCTCGAATCGCGACGGTTGGATTGCCAGTTTTCTCGTTGAAAGACTGCCTGGCGCGTTCCTCGGCCAACATCTTCACGAAGAGTGGATCTCCTCCTGATTCGCATGCGATTCGATCCACTTCTTCCTGGCATGCTTTCTGGCAATCCATTCCCATTTCTGCGAAGTATCGATATACCAGCAATTTGGTATCGTCGTCGGTCAAGGGTTCGACCAGAAGCTCCGAAATGTGCGGAACAGCACGCGACTCCGTTCCCATCGCCTCGAGTTCGCGTATCCGTTGCAAGCAGACACTTTCATCGCGATCTTCAGCGCGATAAGTCCCCAGAAACAGGATCGATGGCGCACTATCGCTAAAGAGCAAGTCTCGAAAAACAGCAGCGGTCTCTTCATCGCCTTGCTGTAAATCATCGATGAACAGGACCAACGAAACGTAGCGAGACAATCGGCTCAGCAGTTCTCGAAGCGCATCGATACCGATGCGTCGTTGTTGAATCGCATCATAACCAACGACCCTTTTTCGATGTCGCTGGGACTGCATGCCAGGCACTTGGCTCAAGACCGGGAACAGCTGGCACAATGCCTCCGTGTCGATGGGAAGAATACGTTCCACTTCGTGAGCTTCCAGAGACTTGAGGTACTCTGCCAGAGCATCGACGAGACTGTCGAATCCACGATAGGCTACTGACTCGTTTTCATAACATCGACCTCGAAGAATGATGGCCTGGTCTGATCGGCGAATCAGTCCGAGAAACTGTTCGGCCAAGGCTGTCTTTCCAACGCCACTCCGACCGACGATGAACGCAATCTCGGTTCGACCATCGAGAACATGCTTCCACACGTCGCGCAAGATTGCTAGTTCGCGCTCGCGTCCAATCCAGATGGAGGTCATCGCGTGTTGGGCTGCGGGACTTGATAAAACGCGAAGGATCTCGGAGTCGCCTAGGCGATGATTGGGATGGGCATGCAACATCCCCACGGCCAGATCTCCGAGGTCTTTGGGAACTCCAGCGACCATGTCGGAAGGGTGTCGGAGATCAAGCCGTTTTTTCTCTTCGAACAAGCGATCCAACGTTCTGGATTGGAATAGGGAATCGCCGGTCAAGCCTTCGTACAGCATCACGCCGACCGCATACCAATCACAGGCGGGTGATGCATCCATCCCGAGGACTTGTTCTGGAGCCATGTAGTACGGGGTACCAGCCACCGGACCAGGAGAGATCGATTCCGCTTTTTGGCCAATCGCCAAACCCATGTCCAGAATTACAACTCTTCCTTCATGAGTCACCATGACGTTTGAAGGCTTGATGTCTCGATGCACCAGGCCATTGGCGTGCATGGCAGCAAGACCTTCAGCAAGCTGCTTCAAAGATGACCGTATTCGATCCTCGTGAAAGGGTAGGGTGCTTCCGACGGCTGCACTGTCACGCGTTGTCCTCACATACTCATCCCATGGACGACCGTGAACAAGCTCCATGGTGAAGAAAGGAACGCGTTCTGTCGTGACCAGTTCGCCGAGCTGGACCAGGTTCGGGTGCGCCAAGTCATGGATTTTTCGGAACTCATCCTTGAGTTGTGCAAACATGACGTTGCTCTTCAGCATCGTCTTGAGAGCCACTCGATTTCCGCCATCGATCGGCTCTGCTTCATAAACGATCCCCATCCCACCCTTGCCCAATACCCTCAACAGTCGATATCGACCGAGGAGCGTCCCTCGAGAGTCTTGTTCCTCGAACTGGGTTTCAAATGGGTCCATCACGCTCTCCCGATGATCGCGATGCGACCAAGCGATTACTTGGTCTCAGGTGCCCACACACGCGATTCGATTGCTTTCAAAAACCCTTCCTGAGTCGGTTGCAAAGGCCATGCTTCTATGGACTGGACGACGGTTGTCGCTCCTACGGTAAAGGCATCCACAGCGCGATGCGTGCGGTCACCAAAATAAGCAGATACAAGCGACTGTCGGTCGTTTACAAATACCTCAACGAGATAGTTGTCGATGAAGATCCGAAACTCGACATCCTCCCCATCCGGAAGATCGGCAACCGAAAATGGTGCTTCGCAATCCCCAACACGAATGGAACCTGTCTCCGGGCGCAGCAGGATCGGCAATCCTCCCCCTTTCCCATCGGAAAACAATAGGAATCCCATCAGTTTGCGAAGGGCTTGATCTTTGCGAATGCGGATCCTCAACTCGGCCGCCGATTCATCCCATGCCGCAATCCGTTTCAAGAATTGCGATTCGCTCGGAGGTACCTTGGCCACATGACCTGTGATCGGATTCGAAATCGACACATTTTCTTCGGCAGTACCTGGCAATCGAAGGCTTTCCATTTCGCGAATGGGAGCGATGCGCAAACTACCATCCTCGGCCAATCGCAATTCGCGAGGCAGAGATTGAATCGTCTTGTTGAGTAAGCGATTGTCTGGACCAACGCTGGTTAACCAGGCCCACATCACCCGTCGGCCATCAGGCGTTAGTAAACTTTCCGGTGCAAAGAAATCCGTGCGTTGAAATAATCCGAACATCGGCTGCTGGTCTCGCCGCCAATTCAATCGGCCATGACGCTCCGGAACAAACTGCTCCTTGTCCGCGTCCCAGTTACCAATGTAGTATCGACAACCCAATGGATGACTGATGCACAGGAGCACCCACTTGTTTCCAAGTGGGAAGAAATTCGGACAGGAGATGTCTTCGCCTAATGCTACGTCCGGCATGTCATGGGCTAGGAAATCCCCTACCAGCGTCCAGTTCTTGAGATCCTGGGATTTCATCAACGGAGGATTCTCGCCCCCCGAAATGGCATAGTAGGTATCTCCGATCAAGAAACAGTCGGGATCCCAATACTGGATCTGGGCTGCGTTGCCATCCTTGGTTTTCGCTTCGATAGGAAAGGGCTTCTCCCAACTCGAAAGTTGATTGTCTTTGGCGATCGCAATTTGATTTCGGCCCGATGCTTGTCCGTGATAGATGGCTGCAGGCTTCCCTTCGCGTGTGATGAAGCCGGTACCGCTGAACATGCCATGCCCCGTGAACGAGGGTTGAAGTTTGGTTGTTTGCCATTCCCAATGGAGCATGTCTCGACTCGTCACATGAACGAAACTGAACGAAGTCTGCCCTCGATGGGGATGGCCGAGAATGTAGTGCAGATGGTACTGACCATCGAGCGCGAACGCCGGATTCGGGTCCCCTGGGATGCTGTCCCCTCCTGGATGCATCAAGTGAATGCTCAAACGCATATCCTCAGCGGGAGGAACGAGCCAGGCCGGAATGGACTGTCGGGCCAAGGCCTGTTGGACTTTGGACGCATTGGACGATGCAAAGAAGCCGCCTGTGCCATCCAGATGCAGCTTCCCATTGCGAATTGAGGCGCCCGATGTCATGCGACTGTGTTGAATGCGACCTGTCTTCTCCTGCCCCTGTTCATCATCGAAGGTCCACCAAGCCCACGGCCGGCGCGAACCCTCGACGTTGGGAAGAAGCGCTGCGATCTCCGCTTGCCCTAAAGCCTGTGCGTAGATGCGTGCATCGTCGATCTGCCCAGCGAAAATGTCTTCTTTGCCTTGATGACGCGGTCCGATCAGAACGACACTGTCGGCCGGATACCGATGTTGTTCGGTCACTGGATGCGATGCATAGACAACACCATTGCGATACAACGTGATTCGATCTTTGGCATAAACGATCGCCATTTGCACCCATTGGTCTGGAGAACTCGTTTCTTCGGGGTAGGTCGACTGATCCCGATGTGTACGACGATAGATCTCACTTCCAGCCATCCATCGTCGAGGCGCCAGTTCGGCAAACACAACACCATCGAAGTTTCCCTGGTCGTCTTCCAGCGTGAGCGCACTGCCCGCTCGCTGTTCGAGATTGGCCGGTGACACCCAAACCACCAACGTTTTTTCATGGAGCGCAGGGTCCTGGGCCCAAGCTGTCGACACACAAGCTGTTGAGACAATCGATTCGAGCGCGAGTAGGAACGTCGTGCCCAACGCGATCAAGGAGAGGATGGATCGCATGGCTTAAGGATGCTCCGTGCCAGTAAATGGATGAAAGGGTTTCTCAGATCGCCAACGTCGCATGAGCTCGAGATTGGCTTGGTATTCCGGGGAGCGATTTCCTTTGCCCCCTTCGATGTGGTCAGCAGCAGCTTCCATTTCATAGACCGATTCGCTTTCCGGCTCGGCGGGATCCGCTGTAAGACTCTGCCACTGCTGCAATCGTCTCCGCATTGCGTCAAGCATTCCCTGACCAGCGGGATCATTCGCAACATTATTCAGCTCGTAGGGATCGTTCACGAGATCGTACAGCTCTTCAACAGGTCGCGATTCCGCCATGATGAGCGATTGAGCAGAGTTCAATCGGCCTTCGGCATGAAGGCGCCGCATGGTCTGTACGATCGCTTTGCTGTCCTTGTAAGCGTTGGGTTGCAGATAAGGACGCGTCGGAAATCCGTTACGAATGTACTTCCAACGTTCGGTCCTAACCGCACGGATGCAGTCCACGGTTTCGTCTGCTCGGTCTCGTGCAGTATACACGGCTTCTCGATCGGTAGCATTCGGACGGCCGTTGCTCTTCAAAAGAGGACGCCCCTGCATGGTGTTCGGAAGAGAGATCTTTGCCAAGGACAACGTGGTGGCTGCCATGTCGATGTGCTCCACGAGATCGTCTCGGACCGAAGGCTGGTCGATGCCAGGGATACGAACGATCAGCGGAACATGCAATCCTCCGTCATAAAGGAACTGCTTGTTGCGAACGTGACTGATGCCGTGATCGGTCATGAAGAAGACGTACGTGTTATCCCAGACTCCCGATGCCTTGAGACGATCCACGATCTTCCCCAACTGAAAATCGGTGTACCGAACACAATCAAGATACTGAGCCCAATCCTGTCGGATCACCTCGTCGTCCGGAAGATAAGGTGGGAGGTGCACTTGGGTCGGCGAAGTGGTCGAGCCGAGCTCACGTTGCACACGATTCGGCCAGCCGGGACCAGGGACTTGACCACGGAACTTTCCACCATGCAATTGGATCTGGACGAAGAAAGGTTTTCCGGAAGGTCGAAGTTTCCAATGGGCGGCATCGTAGGACTTCTCAGGTTCCCATTCGAAGTTGTAGTCGGTCTTGGCCACCGGCACGTTGGGTGTATCAGCCAACTTTTCATCGCTACGAAGAAAATCTTCCCACGTCACATTGTTGCAGTGGTAGCCTGACTCTCGAAGGATTTCCGGGACGATGCGAACCCCCGATGGAAGAAAGATCGGGTGCCCTGGAACACTCGAACGATGGTTCTGCGATCCGATACTGGTTTGGTACATGCCTGTGATCAGCGCCGAACGAGAGGTACTGCAAATCGGCGCTGTCACGAATGCGCGTGTGAATCGGACCCCCGATTGGGCGAACGCATCGACATGGGGTGTCTGAATGTCGGTTTCACCGTAACAAGAAAAGTTCGCGGACATGTCTTCCACAATCACCCACACGATATTCGGGCGCGGATCCGGCAACTCGGGAATCCCCTCGGTTGCAATTTGTTCGCGGAACAACGACTTGAAGGGATTCTCCTCTGGCGCAGCGACTTGTTCGTTGACTAAATAAGGTTGGACGTTATTCCACCAGGCATCGAATTCCTGTGCCAGGGCCGTGGCGATTTCAGGCTGCGTTTCCACGATGTTCTTGGTTTGTGCTGGATCATGAACGACATCGAATAGTTCCCATTGAGGAGCAACTCCCCCCTTGATGCTAACGAGTGTGTATTGCGAGTTGCGGATAGCAGCTTGGCGATATCGATACTCCCTGGGGTCGGAATTCTTGGGCCATCGCCCAACGTGAGTGACCAGGGTCCTGTCTTCCCAGGCGTGATCGGGATTGAGCAAGAGTGGCGTGAGGTCTCGGCCTTGGATCTGAGCTTGAACGGAGTCTGAGAGAGAGGCACCTGCAATATTGGCCAGCGTTGGGAGTACATCGATATGCGCGGTGAGTGCATCGCATGGCCCTGGAGGGATATGTCCAGGCCATCGCCAGAAGGAATTCGCGCGAGTGCCTCCCAACCAGGGACTCCCTTTGGCGCCTCGCATGCCGGCTTGGAAGTGTTGGGCTCCGATCGCACTGCCATTGTCATTCATGAAGATGACCAAGGTATCGTTCGCGATTTGCCATGCGTCGAGTTGGTCCAACAACGCGCCAACGTTCTCGTCGATGTTGTGGATCATGCCAAAGAAGTTTTGAAGCTTGGGATCGAGACCGGATTGAGCGTACAACGCGGCATCATCGCTGCGAGCAAGGTAAGGGTCGTGCGGAGTATTGGTTGCTATCCAGCAAAAGAAGGGCTGCTCCGTTCGCTTTTGATCCATCCATTGCATCGCCTGACGAAAGAAGACGTCGGTGCAATAGCCGTTCGTTTTCACGAATCGACCGTTATGAAGAATGAAAGGATCGAAGTACTTGTTTCCAGGAGCGTCCCCACAACTACCTGGGTAGGTTTGACCGATGCCACCGCCACCATGGATAAAAACTTCCTCGAATCCTCGACGGTCTGGGCGGTAAGCATCTTCGTCACCGAGATGCCACTTGCCAAAAATCCCGGTCGCGTAACCGGCATCCTTCAAAATCTCGGCAAGAGTCACCGTACCGAGCGCCATCCGTTCCCGTTCGAGAATCGTGTGGGTCACGCCATTAAAGAACTCATGCCGACCAGACATCAATGCCGATCGGGTTGGAGCGCAGGTTGGTGAGACAAAGAACTGGGTCAACGATCGGCTTTCCTGTTCTAGTCGATCGAGATTCGGGGTACGAAGGGTTGGATTGCCATGCGCGGAGAGGTCGCCGTAGCCCTGATCGTCGGTCAGTACGACGATGATGTTTGGCGGGGTAAAGTTACGAGGGGCCTCAGTTTGGGCCATAACACGAGCAGAGAAGCCACTCAAGATCCAGCAACCAAGAAGCCCAATGCATAGGACTCTCAAGAGTCTCCCAAGATTTGCGATAGCACGTCGATCGGCTGGACAAGGCAGAAGCTTCATGAGATAAGCCGTTCGCAGGATGGGAATCGCGGAGGGACGAACCCCTAGATTCTAAACCACCCCACTCCCTGATACTACCAGTTCGTTGAGGCTGTTCCCCGTAGCCACCGTCGCGGAGACGGTGGATGACTGCTTCCCCGTAGCCACCGTCGCGGAGACGGTGGATGACCGTGGACTACGCCTATTTTTCCAAACGCAACAACGTCCATCCAGTAGTGGAAGTTGCCAAACTTCCCCGCGGTCTGAATACCGCGTGGTTTACGCGTGCAGGACACAAGGATCTTTAAAGGTATCCGCAATGGGGAGGTACCTGATTGAACGGTGCTAGGCTTAGCAATGAACGATCATCGTCGAGACATCCACGGCCTCCGCGGCCGTGGCTACGACAAGATCCGCTACATACGTTCCGTTCATTGAGCGGTTTTCCGTTTAGAGTCTCGATAGTGCAATGGCGAGTCGCTCGATGTCCTGTTCATTGTTGTAGGCGTGGGTTGCGACGCGAAGTTTCCCGTGCCGGACACTGAGAACCACTCCGGACCCGATCAAATGTTTACGAACGGCTACGGGATCTCGATTCGGCATCGAGAAACTGACGATGCCGCTGGCCGTGGGTGCATCCCATTTCATGGGTGCTGGATATGCCAGCTCGCCACCGACGCGTTGGATCGCATCGCGCACGGTTGCAGCGTTTTCAAGGACGCGCTTGGCCACAAATCCGTTGGGTTCATGGCATTCGAGTTCCAGAAGTAGTTCGAGGCTAGCCCCCAAGCCGATCAAACCAACATGATTCGCGGAGCCTCCTTCAAAACGGGATGCATCTTCTTTGAGCACGGCGCCTTGCGATCGAAACTCATGACTTGCTTGGATGGAGTTCCAGCCCAACATGATAGGGGCCAATCGATCGAGATTCGATTCGCGAATGTAGAGGAGGCCGGCACCTTCAGGGCCAAGCATCCATTTATGACCATCCGCAGCGGCGTAATCGATCGGAATCTCGCGTGTGTTGAGCGGGAAGACTCCGAGCCCTTGAATCGCGTCCACGAACAATTGGGCCCCTGCGCGATGAACGAGGTCGCACAGTTCGTGCAGATCGGCACGGTAGCCGGTTGCGTACCCCACCCAACTGATCGTCACCAAACGGGTGCTCTGGTCGATCGCATTGCGGATATGGGCGGGATGAATGATGCCCGAGTCGTCGACGGGTACGCGGCGGACCTCCACCCCGAGTCGTTCCAAAGACAGCCATGGGAGGAGATTGCTGGGGAACTCATTGTCGAGCACGACAACACTGTCCCCTTGCCGCCATGGCAGCCCGAGTGCTACCGCATTGATGCCGAAGGTAGTATTGGGGACAAGTGCGATTTCCTCGGTTTTGCAGTGGAGCAAGCGACTGGCAAACTCGCGTGTTCGGCTTGCGTGGCTCGCCCATTCGGGCCACGAGACATCGCCGTCTTGGTTGGCTTGGATCAGCCACCGCTTCATCGCCTCCGCTGCACATCGAGGGATGGGACTGACGGCAGCATGATCGAAGTAAGCCCAGGATTGGGACACCGACATTTCGTCGCGGAACACCGATTCCGGGCTTTTCGGGGCTCCGTCTGTAGCGGCAATTCCCATCGTTTTGGCCTACTTGCGCAAGATTTTCAGGAAAAATGTAACTGCTTCCGGGCGCAGGGTGACAGTCGGAAAAGTTCAACTATACTAGCCCTCGGACCTGGACGAGACCGGTCTTACTCCACTTCTCATCCTCGTTTGCCCCTGTGAAGTACAACATGTGCCAGTCCTGCTCGTCAACTGGGAGCATCCCTGAATTGCGCCGAGGTAATTGATGCCCAGATTGTTGTGTTTGAGCGGTCTCGTAATCGCAGGCTTGGTTTTCCTCCTTTTCACAGCGGACCTCGTGATGTCGTTGCTGGGTGGCGGAGGCATTTTTTGGTACCCAAGCTTGTTGATGGACATCGTATTCATCGTCTGTTCGGCATTGCTGGGTTACTTGGCCTGGACCTCGATGCGAGAACTCAAGTAACGCACCATGAAGTTCGACACGCAAGGATGGGGACTCGATCGCGGGAACTGGGGTGGCTTGCATGGGATTCTGATCGCTCCTCGCAATCGCGATCCGCAACTCATGGTGACCTTCTGCCATGGCTTCGGTGCTCCTGGAACCGATCTCGTCTCGCTGACGGAAGAGATCGTGCCGCTGTTGTCTGACGATTTGACGCCACCTGCCTTTTTCTTCCCAGAAGGCCCGATCGATCTGGAAGAAACGTATGGCATGCCAGGTGCAAGCGCATGGTGGCCCTTGAACATGGCCATGTTGGCAGAATTAGCTGCGGCCGACGATTTCTCCGCGCTGCAAGATCAAGTTCCTGCAGGCCTCGATGCGGCCCGCACGCAACTGGTCGAAGCCATTACCTCGTGTGCTTCCTCCAAAGGTTGGGATTCATTGTCGCATGTCCTGGGCGGATTCTCACAAGGCTCCATGCTCGCTGTCGATACCGCCCTTCGAGGTGCAAGCTTGAACGTCAAAGGGGTCGTTATTTGGTCTGGTGCTCTGATCTGTGAAAGCGTGTGGCGCGAGGCACATTGCCATCGCGCCCTTCAGGTTCCCGCCTTCCAAAGCCATGGTACCCAGGACTCCATCCTGCCAGTCAGTGCTGGCCGAGCCTTGAATCAATTCCTTTCGGATCTGGGTTGGACCATCGATGGGATGGAGTTTCAAGGCCCACACACCATCCCCATGGCTGGTATCGAAGGGGCGGCCCGGCTCATCGAAGGTGCGATCACCCAGAGTAAGTGAACTTGGTAATGGATCTTGCCAAAGATCCTCGCACGCACAGAAGTTGAACAACTTCCATTACGTGCACACGCGTTTGCATTCTGCAATGGTACCTGCATGGATATCGACGATGTCCTGAACATCAGGAGCATACCCACCCGCCATGGCTACGGCCGTTGGGACACCCGCTCGCATGAGATACTCCAAGACCATGCGGTCTCGCAGGATCAGACCATCCTTCGTCAAACCTAACTTGCCTAGTCGATCTCCTTCGAATGGATCGGCTCCGGCCAAGTAAATGGCGAGATCGTACGGGCCGCGCGACAAAACAAGGTGAAGCGCTCGCTCCAGGTGCGTCAGATACTCATCATCGCGCGTCCCTTCGTCCAAGTCGACGTCGAGATGGCTCGGGAATTTGCGCACTGGAAAGTTCTTGGCGCAATGGATCGAAAACGTAAAGACATCCAAGTCGTTACCCATGATCTCGGCGGTGCCATTCCCTTGGTGGACATCGCAATCGATGACACAGGCGCGACCAATACGCTTCTCCGATAGCAGCGTGCGAATCGTCACGGCGGCATCGTTGAAGACGCAGTAACCTTCCCCAGCACCCCGCATCGCGTGATGGGTTCCTCCCGCCAGATTCACGGCAAGTTTTTCACCTGCCAGGGCAGTCCTTGCAGCAGCCAGTGTCGCACCGGAGCTCCTTCGTGATCGCTCCACCATCGCATCCGTCCACGGAAATCCAATCCGCTTTAGCTCTGCTTCGCTCAGAGCCCCGGCCATCACCCGATCCACATAATCTGCGTCATGGGCCGTGCAAAGTTCGTCGCGCGTGGCCGCAGGAGGTTCAAGGAAGACATCATCTGCATGCAGAGGATCTAGTACCAGTCGATCGCGCAGCAGCCGATACTTAGCCATCGGGAATCGATGGTTAGGAGGCAACGGCAGAACGAACCGGTCGGTGAAATACAGCTTCATTACTCGTGGCGCAACGCTTCGATGGGGTTCATCGCTGCCGCACGCCGCGCCGGATACAGGCCGAACAGTAAGCCAACTCCCAAAGAAATAAACACCGAGAGCAACACAGACCACCACGCAATGCGAGGTTCCAAGGTCAAGATCGTCGGTGGCAAGAGATCCGGAGAGATCATGAGCAACACGGAGCGAACCAATCGGAACAAAGGACCGCACAGCAATCCACACACCACTCCGAGCAACCCGCCGCTGCCGGTCAGAACCAGCGTTTCCACCAAGAACTGCTGAATGATGTGGCTCCTCTTGGCACCCAGCGCTCGGCGAATACCGATCTCGCGAGTCCGTTCCGTGACTGTGGCCAGCATGATATTCATAATCCCAATTCCACCTACCAACAGCGAAATGCCAGCGATGATCACCAGCATGGCGTTGAACATGGACCGTGTCCGTTCCGCTTGGCGCAACAGTTCCTTTGGAACGACGACGGCATAGTCTTCTTCGGTATGATACTTCTTCAGCAAGCGTTCCAGGATCGCCACTGTCTCATCGATGGTGTCGATATCCGCGATGGTCAAGGTGATCTGGGTGAGCTCGACGATTTCTCCTTTGAAATTGAAGCCTTCGCCCGTTCGGGTCATGATCTGGTCCCCAACGCGATGGCGAAAGGTTTCCAGAGGAATGTAAGCATCGAAGCTGTAATCTCGGGCTTCGAGGCTGCCACCGATTGCCGCCGATGCTCCACGCGGTTTGGTTTGTCCGATCACGGTGTACACGTCACTTTCGACACGCACCTTCTGCCCGATCGGATTCTCATAGGGAAAAAGCCGCTTGGCAGTCCCGTCCGCCAGCACGATCACATTCTCGCGATCGTCCCCGGGGTTGATCCAGCGCCCGCGCGCGATCTCAAGCCGATTGAGTTCCAGATGGTCTGCCGTGCAGCCCACGAGATTGGCATTGAGGATCCGCCCCTTGGCTGCGAACTCCCGGCGCAATTCCCGGATCGGAACCGCGCGGACAATCGAAGGTATGTTCGAAAGAAAGCGCTCGTAGTCCGACCGCAGAAGACCATAACTCTTGACGCGATCCTTGTCGGAGTTGCTCGTCGTCTTGGGTTCAATGCTGCGAATGATGATGTTCCTGGCACCCAATTCCAGGATCTGCTGCTGGGCCTGGTAACTGACCCCTTCCCCCATCGCCACGAGCCAAATGACCGTCGTGGTTCCGATGAAGATTCCGAGTGCGGCCAATGAAGACCGCATCTTCTGAAGCATCAGGCTCTTGAGCCCGAGACGAAATGTTTGCCAGAATGTACCCACGATCAAGATCCCGAAGGCTCGATGGCAATCTGTTGCGCTTCCTCAACGAAGGCCAATGGGTTCAGGAGGACGTTATCCCCTTCTTGCAATCCGTCCAGCACCACGGTGAATTGATCGTTGGTATCGCCGAGCCGGATGGCTCGTTTCTTGATCTCGTCCCCCTCTTGCGTCCAACAGAAGGTGCCGCTGGCTCCCTCGATGATGGCCGCCACAGGAATCGACAGGACATCGGTATGCTCGGCGAGTGCGATATCGACGATCGCGCTCATGCCGGGTTTGAGTCCAGGGTGAGGCGCTAGTTTGATCTTGGTATCGTACTTGACCAGGTTTCCAGTCCACCAACCTGCGGGCCGAGTCACCTCGGCAATCTCGCTCACCTCTCCTTCCAAGGTCAATTCTTGCAATTGAACGCGAGCTTTCATTCCAACTTGAAGCCGATCGACCTTGGATTCGTGGATACCGACCTTGACCTGCATTTGATTGACATCGGGAATCATCAGGAGCGTTTGCTGCTCGCGCACCACCGCACCTTCGGTGATGTCAGGTGTGTCCTTCCACGCGGCCATGGATGGGAAGATAACCATGCCCGCCGTGTCGGCGCGAATCACACAGTTTGCGAGCTGCTCCTTCTCCCGATCGAGCCGCGTCTGCTCTAACTCCAAAGAAGCTTCACACGAGGCAAGTTTGGCTTGAGCAGCGCGAAGCTTGCTCTGGAGTTCTTGCAGGGATTTGACTTTGTTGTATTTTTCCAACGAAATGATCCGAGTCTTTTTGAGTTCCAGTTCCTTGCGAGCAGACTCCAGGGCAAATCGTTCGCCTTCTAGTTGCAAATCTTTGACAACTCCTTTCGCGGTTAGTCGCAACGCGGAATCGAGTGACAACTCGGCTTTTCGAACACTCTGTTCGGCCTCAAAGATCTCTTTCTCGACCTTACTCTTTTCTTCTTGATACGTTCCTTCGAGGTATTCGGTGATGCTGGTCTCCGCAACGGCGACATCGCTCTCGGCGGTGATCTTGCTCGCTAACGCATTCTCGTAAACGATCTTCTGTTGCAGAATCTTGTCTTCGATCTGAGATTGATCGAGCCGCACCAGTTCGTCTCCCGGTTGCACCATGGTGCCGGTCTCAATGACCCACAGAACGGTACTGCCCCCTTTAACGAGACATTTGATTTCTTTGTTGTTGGAACTTTCGACGGCTCCGTTCTCCGTGACCGTCACGACGAGATCCCCTCGGGTCACGGTATGAGTCAGGTGTTTTGCAGTGCGGTCCGCCCCCATGAATCGAGGCATGATGGCCCCGACAACTGCGGTTCCTACCAAAAACAATGCTGCGACGAGCAGAACTAAAGACCATCTGCGATACGCGGGTTTTGCGGGACTCATGAGCAGAGCGTCAGGCTAAGGTGGGATGGGTGGCGGGAATCGTGCCATCTATAGTCTACTGAGAATCCCACTCAAGAGCGGTCCTAAATTTGGTAACCGATTGTATCTTCGTTCGATTGTGGCATTAAAAGCAACAAGAGAGCGCCTCGCCGAGAGCTGCGGGTTCAACGAAGTACTCAAGAACTAATGCGTCGGCATGGGGTAGGGGTCGGCGAAGGCGCCTAGGGCGCCGAGCCCGCCATCGACCGCAAGGTCGTGCCTGTGATGAACGAAGCATCGTGACTGGATAACCAGAGAACCGCTGCTGCGATCTCTTCCGGTTTTCCGATTCTCCCCAACGGATGCCGATTCGCTAACTCGCGTTCTCCGCCTTGGGCCTCCAGCGTAGCACGGACCAACGGCGTATCGATCGCTCCTGGCGAGACACTTACGACTCGAATCCCATCCCGCGCATATTCGACGCCCCATTGCATGGCTTGTAACACGTTGGCTGCTTTGATCGGGCCGTAGACGGGAACGCCGCGCGTGGTGCGGTGCGCTTGGCCACTTGCGATATTGACGACCACGCCTGACTGCTGCGGACGCATAACTTTCAATGCATACTTGGCCATCCAGACGTAACCAGCAAAGTTAATGGCGAGCATTCGCTGGCAATCGTCTGCCTTCAAGTCCTCGACGCGAACGTACGATGTCGGGGGTTGGATCGCGGCGTTGTTGACCAAGACGTCGAGCCCGCCAAACTTGTCCAACGCAACTTCGACCGCGTGTTTGCAATCCGATTCTTGCGAAACATCCGTTCGCACAAAATGAACCTGATCCTCGTTAAGATCGGGA
>JALOQW010000167.1 GCA_025459275.1 Pirellula sp. | reverse complement strand
AACCCTCGCAACGCCACCGCCGGCGCTGTTCGTCTGCTGGATTCGAAACTCTGTGCACAGCGCAAGCTCCGATTCCTGTGTCATGGTCTCGGATACTCCGAAGGGTTCACGGCTCGCACCCACTTCGAGTTCCTTGAACATGTTCGCGAACTTGGGATTCCAACCACTCCCCGCGTGGTATGCCTGCCCAGTCCCGATGCGGTTGTCGCTCATTGCGCTGCCCTGGTTGAAGACCTTCATGACCTGGACTTCGAAGTTGATGGCCTGGTTATCAAAGTGAACTCGTTGGAGCAGCAGGAAACCCTCGGCAAAACGTCCAAGTCGCCGCGGTGGGTGATCGCCTACAAGATCGAGAAGTACGAAGCCGTAACTCAGTTGCTCGACATCAAGACCCAAGTAGGAAAAACCGGCACCATCACGCCGGTCGCGGAACTGGAACCTGTACAACTAGCAGGAACCACCGTCAGTCGCGCGTCGTTGCACAATTTGGATGAGATTCGTCGAAAAGATATTCGAGTCCGGGATTGGGTTGTGGTTGAGAAAGCCGGCAAGATCATTCCTCATATTGTGCGTGTGGAAAAACATCGTCGCGAGGGGAATCCACCGGAATGGGAGTTCCCGACACAGTGTCCCGAATGTGGAGCGGTACTGCAGCGGGATACATCAGGGGTGTACATTCGGTGTACCTCGAAGGAATGCCCGGCTCAATGGCGCCAACGACTTCGCTATTTCGCTTCGCGCGATAGCATGGACATTGAAGGACTTGGAGAAAAGCTAGTTAATCAATTGGTCGACTCTCAGCTGGTGATGTCGTATGCGGATCTCTACGCCCTCCGCTTAGAACAGCTGATGAGCTTGGAACGCATGGGGAAGAAATCCGCAGAGAACCTGCTTCAAGGGATCGAAGCCAGCAAGTCACGCGGATTGTCGCGAGTCCTGAACGCCATTTCGGTTCGACATGTTGGCCAACGTGTCGCCCAAGTCCTGGCTCGTCGCTTCGGCTCGGCAGATCGATTACTGGCAGCCCAGCAGGAAGAGTTGGCGACCGTGGATGAGATCGGACCGATCATCGCCAAGAGCATCTATGATTTCTGCCAAAGCGAGGAGGGACGCCAGGTCTTCGACCAACTTCGAGCGGCAGGGGTGTTGTTGGAAACCACCGCTGCCGATCGCATCGATGCCGAAGGTCCACTGGCTGGAAAGACGATCGTGGTCACTGGAACCTTGAAAGGCTTCTCACGAGACGAGATCGAAAAACTCATTACCCAATTAGGGGGCCATCCTGCCAGCAGCGTATCTCGCAAAACAAGCTTTGTAGTGGCTGGAGATGCAGCCGGCAGCAAACTCGAGAAAGCCCAACAACTCGGAGTCCCGGTCCTGACCGAAGACGCCTTCCGAGAAATGATTCAAGGGGCTATTTGAAACCACTTCGGAGCATTCATGTACTCGTAATTCTTCCGTTGTTAGAGCCTCTTTTTTGACGCTTTTGGAGAGCAAACCAATCGACTGTAGTCCGAGCTTCAAAGTAGCTCTTCGAGGAAACGTCATGAAATGACTGGAAATGTCCGACCATGTACAAGCATGGCCGCGGCGTGAGGTAGCTTCTCCCCCCTTTGTCGCAAGGGGAGAGATTGAGATCCAAGGGGCTGCCTATCGGTGCTTACATGTTGATCTCGAAGCCTTTGCGGTATTCGCGAGCCAGGAATGAATTGGCTTGGGCGTCGTCGATGATCTCTCGCTTGAGCGGATCCCAGCGCACAGCCCGGTTCAGTCGCATTGCGATGTTTGACAGGTGGCAGATTTCCAGCATGCGGTTATGAGTCCACACGTCCGAGATCGGTTGCTTCTTGGCCTTGATACCCTCGATGAAGTTGGCGGTGTGGTTTTCACTGACCTTTCCTCCGTACACCTTTTCGATCGCATCCTCGGGCAGTGGGTTTTCCTTGAGGTCTTCCACAGGTTTGCCCGTAATCTTGCCTCGATTGACGAAGAAGCGGCCTTCGGTCCCTTCGAACAGAATGCCATTATCACCTTCACTGGTGATGATCATCTCGACGTTGTTCGGCATGTCGACTTGGATCTTGAAGCTGGTCGCGGCATTGTACCGATCGTGGACTTGGGGGTTGCCGTCTTTGTATTCGACGGGCAAGCTGAACTCGACCGGAGTTACCTTGCTGGGGCCTGTGTTCCCTGCTTTCAGAGCCCAACATGCGATATCGACATGGTGTGCACCCCAGTCGGTCAGTTTTCCACCAGAGTACTCATGCCAGTTTCGGAAGGAGTAGTGTCCATTGCTGAACAGCGGGACGCCTCCCCCGTAGCCCACTCGCAGTTCGGGGAGCGCGCGATAATCGACTTTCGGTGCGGGTCCCAGCCAGAAATCCCAATCAAGTCCTGAAGGGACCGGGGCGACCGGAATCTCAGGTGATGCTTCCATGCCGTTGATCCCGCAGGTCACGCGCTGCACAGTACCGATCCGTCCATGTTGCACCAAGGCCACCGCTTGAAGGAATCGCAAGTCGGATTCCGTGCGCTGCATGGTGCCGACTTGGAATGTCAGGCCGGTTTCTTTAACGACCTTCTCGATCAATTTCCCTTCGGCAATGGTCAAGGTGAGAGGCTTTTCGCAGTAAACATGTTTTCCAGCGTACAGTGCCTCGACTGCGATCTTGGTGTGCCAGTGATCTGGCGTGGCGATCATGACTGCATCGATATCCTTACGATCTAGGATTTTGCGATAGTCGCTGTACGCATCGGGCTTCTTTTTCTGAGCCTTCTCGGTCTTCTCCACGTTGATGCCGAGGACATTGGAATCGACGTCGGCCAGGGCGGCAAAGTCTGCGAACTTAAAGGACTTGTTGGTGATCTCCCAACCCTGGTTGCGAAGACCAATGGTTGCGAAGACGGGTCGCTCATTCGGCGATTGATAGCCCATCGCCCGATGCATGGACGGGCTCAAGATGGCCGCGGCACCGGCGGCGGAGACACCCTGAAGAAAACGACGGCGTCCGGAGTTTCGAGTCAGCGACATAGAATGATCCTGCGAGGAAAGTGGTTTGGGAGATCGATCCACATAACATTCGATTCATCATAACTGCGGTCGCATGCCAATGCACGGTGGTTTGACGGATTGCGCGCTACCGCTTTTCGTTTTCACCGGTTGGATGGACGTCGAAAGCGCGTTGGCAAAGGTCGCAAGTCGATGGTTGTTGATTAACGCAAGTATTGTAGCGCAATCTGTTGACGAAAGGCTACAATTCACGCATGAACACGGAACTGAAATGGCCTGGTTTTGTTTTGCGATGCGCCGCAGTCTACAACCTGTTGTGGGGAGCGTGGGTCATCCTTTTTCCTAACCACTTGTTTGATTGGACGGGTATCGATCGCCCCAACTATCCCGGAATCTGGCAATGCGTGGGCATGATCGTTGGCGTTTACGGAATTGGATACTGGATCGCTGCCTCCGACTTTCGTCGCCATTGGCCGATTGTCTTGGTTGGTTTCTTGGGCAAGATCTTCGGACCTATTGGATTCGTTCAATCGGCCGTCACCGGCGCACTCCCATGGTCATGGGGATGGACGATCGTGACCAACGACTTGATTTGGTGGCTACCGTTTGCAGCCATTTTGTACCAGGCCTTCAAGGACAATACCGATCCACTGCGTGGAGAGAAAGACATGTGGTCACTGGAAGAGGCGAACCGACGATCGATCGCATCCAACGGTCAGTCGTTACTCGAGATGAGTCGCGAGCGAAAGGTTCTCGTCGTGTTCCTGCGGCATGCAGGCTGTACGTTCTGCCGTGAGACATTGGATGAACTGAGCAAGCGTCGAAGCGAATGGACATCCAAGGGGATTCAGCCCGTCGTGGTCCACATGGGGACAGCTGATGAAGGAGTCGCGATGATGAAGCGATTCGGTTTGGCTGATGTGCCGAATCTGAGCGATCCTGATTGCCGATTGTTTCGAGCGTACCATTTACCTCGCGGAACATGGCGACAGCTGTTCGGGTGGCGTGTGTGGAAGGAAGGTTTCCGCACCGCGCTGATCAAAGGGTACGGCTTTGGCAGCCTTGCTGGGGATGGTTTTCAGCTGTCTGGAGCGTTCCTGATTCGGGACGGGCAAATCCTGTCCGCGGCTCCGTCGAAGGACGCCGCAGACAGTTGTCCATGGAAACCGTTGCTAGCGCAAGAGTCGGCTTAGTACTTTTTCAAGCGGATGTTCTTGAATTGAACCTTCATGGGTGGGCCAGCGTGCACTTGGAATGCGATGATCCCTTCGGTGGCAGCTTTGGCCGTCTCGCCATCTTGCGTTTCGGACATCAGCGTGCCGTTGATGTAGTGCTGCAACACCGAGCCGCGAGCGACGATGCGGTACTCGTTCCAGTCGTCCCAGCGAACGCGAGATAGGAGTGCATCGGGATCGCCCGTCGTTCCTACCTTCGACTTCTTTCCGTCCTTATCGATCGCGATGATCTCACCTCGTTCAGTCAAGATGCCGCGGCCTTGCTCTTCGTAGTTGATTCCCATGAATCGTTTGCCTGAGTCGATATCGGCTTGGTATCCGCCCACGACGAACTTCTCTTTGTTGAGCACTTTGCTGCGATACTGGATCCCGGAGTTCCCGCCTTGGATCTTGAATTCAAGGACCAACTCGAAATCGCGAACCGGTTTGTCATAGACAAGAAACGTATTCTGAGGGATCGGAGCTTCGGCGGTATTCTCCCCGGTGATGGCTCCATCTTCGACGCGCCAATTGCTCGACAGTCCGGACCATCCAGCCAAAGTTTTGCCATCGAAGATCTCCACGGCATCGGGTTCTGATGCTGATGTGGTGGCTGAAGACTTGGTCTCTTGCGCGTGGAGGTGAGTGACACCGAGCAGCGACAGCGCGAACAAGCTGAAGAAAGGCACTTTGCGGATTCTCATGTTCTAGTCTTTCAAGGTAGAGAGGGTAAAACGGACTTTGGTAGCACGGTCATCAGATACCGATAATACTTTCGCCGTCACGCCTGGCAATTCGATCACATCTCCGGCGACCAACAATCTTTCAGCTTTGTGGACCAGAAGCCCGGTTACGGTGTCGACGTCCGCTTCCTCGAACTTGATCCCCAAGCGATTTTCGACAGACTGTACGGCAGTTGATCCCAGCACGATGTAAGCCCCTGGACCATCGGGCACAATCTCAGGTTCTTCGACATCGAATTCGTCGGCGACATCGCCGATGATTTCTTCCATGACGTTTTCGAGGGTCACGATCCCAATGATCATTCCGTACTCGTCCACGACAAAGGCCATGTGCTGGTGTGTACCCTGGAAGTGCCGGAGCAGTTTGCTGATCGGCATGTTCTCAGGAACTTTTTTGGGTGGACGCATCAGGGACTTCCAGTCGAATCCCTTTTGGATGTTCGCACCGGTGATGTCCTTTACGTGCATCACGCCGAGCACGGAATCCAAGGAGCCTTCGCATACGGGATAGCGCGTATGTTTGGTGCGCCGAATCATGGCCAAGATGACATCCGTTTCGTCGTGGATATCGATGAAGTCCACGTCATTGCGCGGCACCATGATCCGACGGCAAACGAGATCGTCGAATTCGAAGACGGCATTGATCAAGCTGTGTTCACTGCGAGTCAAATTGCCATGCACATGCGCTTCCCGCAGCAATGCCCGGATCTCTTCTTCGGTGTAAGGAATCGCGCTCTTGGTGCTGGCTCCCGCACCCATCAGCTGCAAAAGCCAATCGGTCGATACGCTGAGAACAACCATTAATGGGTATGCGAGGATATAAAAGAGTTGCAGGGGAACCGCGCATGCCAACAGCAACCCTTCTGGCTTCCGAATGGCGAAGACCTTAGGTGCCTGTTCTCCGACGACAAGGTGCAGTGCAGTCACCAAGGTAAATGCAAAAGCGAACGCAACGCCATGGATGACGGCTTCGGACTGGATGCCCATTTTGGCAAGCACGGGTTCAATCAAATGCGCGAATGCAGGCTCGCCAATGGCCCCCAATGCGAGCGAAGCCATGGTGATACCGAGTTGGCAGGCCGATAGCGAGTGCTCAAGTCGCTGCGCCAACCATCGGGCTGTCCGCGCGAAGAGTCGCTTCTCTGCGACCATTTGCTCGATACGACTCAACCGAACTTTGACCAAGGCGAACTCGGCCGCCACGAAAAAACCATTGACGAAGACCAAGAGCAAGGCCGCGAGGATCATCGCTAGATCCGGTAACCATTCCGTCATCGTGGGTAGAAAGTATCCTCCTCGAGGTCGCGTTGCATCATCGTTACGAAACATCATTGTATAGGATTCTCGCTGCGACGGGGGCCTTCGTCTGATCGTCTCCCCTTCCGCGATGCACCAGAAGCCCGGAAAACCGTTAACTTCCGTTTATTTTTGGCAACCGATCCTCCGCACGTAATCTCGTGCTTTCATGCCGATTTCGCTCGAGCTTGGGCGGAAATGGTCAAGTTTGTGATGGCACAATACACTCGGACCTCCCCTCCGATTCTCTCCGATGCTGTGGAGTTTTGCTTATGGCTTCATCGCCGCTTCTGTATCGTTTGGACAAGGCTCTCCGCAACCACCCGCACTTGACGCGGCAGAATGTGTTCCTCGAACGGGACCGAGATCAGGTCGTGGTCCGAGGAACCGTGCGATCCTTCTATCAGAAGCAGATGATCCAAGAGACCATTCGCAAGATCGACGGTGGGGCCGCGATCAAGAACATGATCGAGGTCCAATAGAGCATAGTCTGCTTTACGGCATGCCGAGCGGCGTCCATGGCTTGCGATCCGCTTGAAGCAGATCTTGGATCGCGTCGATCAACACCCCTTCGACCTCAGGCGACACGAGCGAGGATCTGGCTTCGGTTTCGTAGCCTCCCTGTTCGTAAGCGATCGCCGTCCCGATGTAGTTTGGCGCGTAATCTCCATACGCCGCCACGGCGACAAACGACTCCGGAAGCATGGCAGACGCCGCCAACTGATATTCAACGAACAATTCACCGGGCAAGTGCAAGATGCGGGCAGGACCCAACTGCAGGCACTGAAGCGTGATCGGATCCTTGGCTTCGCAACGCCGCATCCAAACGAGCTGTGTTGCTGCATAGATCCGTTCTTTGATTGTCTTTGACGAGTCCTCGACGATCTGTTGCACGTCTGGTAATTGCAGTTGCGTTGTGACTGGCAACAAGACATCTCGAGATCGCCAAGAAACGTTCGAAGCCGATATGGCATGCCGCGACTCTGATTCAAGAGCTTGTTTCATACCCAGCTCAAGACGTTGGGCGAGGACGGGACGATTCTCGGGCGAACCGTCGTTGTACTTACCCGCACCGATGTTCCCTCCTGCCCCGCAGAAGTGAACGTGAGGAACGCCCGTCGCTTCTTCGCGCGATCGACGTGCTATTCCAGGGAAATCCGGATTCACATCTCCCTTGCCATAGTAACTCTGGGGATGAGT
The DNA here is from genome assembly GCA_025459275.1 of Pirellula sp. Lineage (GTDB taxonomy): Bacteria > Planctomycetota > Planctomycetia > Pirellulales > Pirellulaceae > JBKCUI01. Next base: position 1,233 of record JALOQW010000167.1, on the reverse strand, counting down.
GGCATAGTAGGTCAATACTGCGATCCTTGCGTCGCCATCGAAGAAGCTGACCGATCGCACCAATGGGTCGATCACCCCCTCGGGTTCAGCTCGGACCTCAGGGTCTTTGGTTGCTGTCCATCGAACCGCTTTGACTTTGCCATCGGGACCTAAGATCCGCCGATTCGAAGCAACCTTTTCGACGCGAGCTTGGCCGAGGCCCACATGGGTGACTGGACGCGCGTTCGGCAGCGCCCTATGAATGGCATCCGAGGCTCGGTCCAGAACCTCACGCGCTAGTCCAGAGTCGAAGATGATTCCTGATGCACCGTATTCTCGAGCCAACGCATCTGCCGAGAAATCGCACCACGGGGCGTCATGTTGATGAATCGTATGGACCGCGACACGGTCAGCGTCCGTACCTGCCGCTGCTGCGAGCCTCTCGCGAAAGATGCGATGCCCTTCATTGCCAATACCGAGCCAGTCCACCGAACACAAAACCATGGGCTGGCCATCTCCGAGCAGCACGATACCCCGGCAACGGAGCGGCTCGACGATGGACTCGGTCGAACTGTACGGAAGTGGGCTCCCGATGCGAGGGGTGGCATCCACATCGAAGTAAGCCAGCTTCAGACCTGAGGGCCCTTGGCTTAAACAAATGGATGCACCGAAGTAGGGTGCAATCAACCAAAGGATCATTGCGAAGCAACGAACGATTCCATTTCGAACCCGCGGATGATCGGAGAGTGCCTGCATGGAGTCGCCCTTAGGTGAGGTATCGTAAATGCTGAGATGGAGAATGACGCCTTCACCCTATCAACATAGCGACATCCTGGGTAGTCCTCCACTCCTCCTCCGAGCACACCCCTCTTCCATTCTCACCCTCCGTTTCTGAAGGAGGGCGCCCTGGGGACATACACTTTTCGCTGGTTGCTTATTCCAGAATGCCTGCCAAGGCGACTCGAGCAGACGGCTGAGGTTATGGGGAGTGTCCCCACGGCGATGTTGCTCCGACGGACTTCCAGTCGGTCGAGATCTGTAAAGGCAGCATAGGGACGAACACTTTCTTGCTGCGCCCGTTTCGGAATGCAGGCGATCTCGATAGGAGCGAAGGCTGAGACCAATTCGCGTAATCCATTCGCGAATCAACGTGTCAGCAGATCGAATGGAGGGCCGAATGGCCCGGCAGAACTTCAGCCGGCAGCGGTAGCTGCCGGTTTGAATTGGACCTGAATCACGAAGGCCTGAAGGGCT
>JALOQW010000166.1 GCA_025459275.1 Pirellula sp. | reverse complement strand
TCCCTCCGCCACCGCCACTTTTGGGGTTGATGCGTTTGCTTTGGAGGAGCAATTCAATGGCTTCGGTTTCGGCAGCGATGGCGGCTCGACCCGTATCGGGTTGGCTCAGGATCCGAACCGCGTCTTGCATGACTTGGTCGACTTGAGCCATGAGAGAAATTTCCTTGGCGAACTCCTCTTGGGCATTGGGGAGTTCGAGAATCCGCTCTCCGACGGCTTCGACTCGATCTCGAAGCTGGGATTGCGTTTCGGTCAGTTCCTTGGCTGCTTCGGCGTAGCGTTCCTTCGTGTCAGCTTCACGGGCTTGTTCGACGACGCGAGTCCGATCTCGGAGATTCATTTCCGCTTCGAGAATCTGCATCACTTCAAGAACAATCGAAGGAGGCAGCGAGCTCTTGGATTTGCCACCGGGGCATTTGCCTTGGCATGCAGGATCGACGAGATCTTCTGCCCAGCGATCGAACGTGTCGGACCAATACTCCGCATCGGCGATGGCGATCCCTTGTTGCTCTAGGACTTGAGCGGACAAGGACCGCAAGCCACCGAGCGGATCTTCGCGGCGGATATCCTCGAGCACATCCCGAAACTTGACCATGGGTCGTCGTTCGTGGAACGCTTCGAGATCATCGATGATTTGTCCCACCGAGTTCACGGCTGTCATCTCGCGTGACGAAAGGGCTTCCAGGGTCGATCGCTCCTCCCCTTTGATTCGTTTGGCTCGTTGTCCAAAGGTGTTCGGAAGCGACTGGGTCGTGGTATCGGCCACGCTCAATTGTTCACGAGCCGCCGCTTTGAAGCGTTTGACCAAGGTGCTTCCTTCCAGATTCGCCATGATCTTATTGAGTTCTTCAGCGACTTTGTCGAACTCCTCCAACAGAGCGAGTTGCGCTTCGACCGCTTGCTTCATCGATTCATCCGCCGGTGGGGGCGGAGGTTGCTCGCCATTGGACTTTCCATTTCCTGCCAGAGTGGTCGTTGGCAACCGGAGGGCACCTGAACTCGGCTTCTTTTTGGCATCGCCTTCGGTCGAAGTCGTGTCCGTAGGTTGTTGCGACGATTCTTGGTCAACAACCCGGGGGGCTGCAGGTGGTGTTGGTTGTTTGGGATCCTGGGACTCCTGGGACGGAGTTCCTTCGGAATCGTTTCGATTCGAGCCAGCTATTTTCGCCGACTTGGCCTGCGAGGAGGACGCGGCGGCCTTGGCGGATTTCGCGGACTGCTTCAAAAGGTCTGCGACGGATGGCATGCGGCTGGCTGCGATATCTTTGAGAATGCGTTGCATCTCCGCCCACTTCTCAAGATGTCCTACTCCGATCTCGGAATTCCGCGCCGCTTGTCGAATGAGATCCTCCCCTTTCTGATTCAAGCTCGAAAGTCGTCTCGCGTTGGCTTGTTCGGCGGCCGCTTGTTGTTCGATTTGATTGCGGACCTCTTCTTTGGTTAGATCCTCGGGAGAGAGCTCTCTGAGCTTGCGATTGGTTTCGAGCAGTTGCAGTTCGCGATCGCGAACTTCCAAGGCTTCGCGTTGCCAACGGTTCAATTGTTGAAGCACCCACACGGCATGATCGCTGGCGTTCAACACGTACAGAATGACAGGCGCTGAATAGATCCTGCCACGGTTTGGAAAGTAGTCCTCAGTAAAGAGTCGCAATTCGATCGGTTGCGAAGGGATGTTGAACGCGGTGGCTTGAAAAACAGCTTCCGCATCGAGGGTTTCCGCGTTGGGACCACCGCTAACCAGTTTCCATTCCCCATGCACAGGGTTCGACGTCGACGCACCTTCAGCGGTTCGCCATTCCATGCCGACATGTTGGACGCCAAAATCGTCGCTCGAACGGACTTGGAATCGAAGCTGTTCGGAATCGAGGACCACTTTGGATCGAGGCAATCCATCCGCGAAAACGGATGGCGGCTCATCGGGATGCGATTGGATCTGCAGTGGAAAGGGGATCTTTCCCGTGAGGCCATGCGTATCGCGCCAACGGATCTCATGCGATTGCGTATCGGCAACCGGGATTCCCGGATGTTCGAATTCGTTGTTCCGATGTTGAAGCCGCTCATTGTCGAGAGTAACTTCGTCCACATCCCGGTTGATTTTGCCCTGCAGTTGAATTTTTGCATTGGCAACTGCCACGAGCGATCCGCTGCGTGCGTCGACCACCACGGGTTCGGACCGCTGCAGGTACTCAGGCAGAATGACATTGGCTTTGAGTTCCGACAGCTGCGGTCGGAGCATTGGTTCGACCGCGACCGTGGGAGACGCATCGCCGATCTTGATTCGCATCCGAGTCGATTCGATCTGGGGTGGTATTTCGAAGTGGTACTTGTTCTCGGTCAACGCGGTTGGGATGGACGGCAAGGTACCAATCGACAATGCGGCAGCGCTGGGACTCCACATGCTCGTTGGAGCCAGCTCCACATCCAGCGAAAGTGGTTCACCATGGGGTACGACCCACGGATCGGGTAGCGACTCTGTTTGAGCAAACGTGAAACGTGGGACGTCAGCCCAAGGAAATGCGAACCGCTGCCAAGCGTTCCAGGCAGCGGCGGGATACAAGGTGGCCACCAATGCCAAGATGACCAATGCTCCGGACGCCATGGTCCACCATCTTCGATGATACGCATCGGGAGCGGCGCTCCGCAGATCTCTCTGGCTCGCATCCGCTGCCACTTGCTCAAGTGCTGCACGACATAGAGCCGGAGATCGCGACTGTTCATTCGGGTTGGCCGACAGTTCGATCGCACCGAGCAAGGAGTCACCGAATTGAGGAAGCTTCTTAGAAATCAAACGTGCGAGGGAAGCATGCGACTGGTATCGAAGCACCCATCGCTCGAACCAAACAGGAACAGTCGAGACACCGATCACGGCAATCGCGAAGACCAACCATCGGAACCACGCGGACACATCGAGGACGCGGTCGACTAAAAAGACCGCAAGGAATCCAACCAAGATGGCCAGGATGGCCATGCCTGCAGACTCGAGCATTTTGATCGAACGGACATGCCCCCGATACTCCTTTAGTTGCTGATCCAGAGACTCTGGAAATCGAAGCTGTGATTGCCCTGATTCGTTGGTCATCCTAGGTACTGTCTCCTCGCTTCGCACTCTGAGGGCTTATCGCGTCGCACCATGGGGAGCCGAAGCTCGTTTCGACGCTCCCGGATAGTATAACGGGGGATTTGAGCCGAGTCTGCCGTATAATTCTGGGATCAGGAGGAAACCGATGAACGCACATCCCGGACGCTGGTGGCACGCTGAGCCCGAGGGGGATCGCATCGTATGCGATTTATGCCCTCGGCAATGCAGAATGAAGGAAGGAGATCGAGGCTTTTGCTTCGTTCGTAAGATTGAGAACGGCCGTATGGTGCTGGATACCTACGGACGGAGTACCGGCTTTTGCATCGATCCAATCGAGAAAAAGCCGCTGAACCATTTCTATCCAGGAACAAGTGTCCTGTCATTCGGTACGGCCGGATGCAATTTAGGTTGCCAATTTTGCCAGAACTGGGACATCAGCAAATCTCGCGAGGTGGCTCGCCTAAGTGACGAGGCGAGTCCTGAAGCGATTGCCTCGGCGGCATTGGAGCTGGGGTGCCGAAGTGTCGCCTTCACCTACAACGACCCCGTCGTTTGGGCGGAGTACGCGATCGACACCGCCCGAGCCTGTCGCGAGGCAGGGATCAAGACCGTCGCGGTGACGGCTGGTTACATCATGCCCGAGGCGCGGCCTGAGTTCTATGAGTTCATGGATGCGGCCAATGTGGATTTAAAGGCCTTCTCCGAAGACTTCTATCGCAAGATCACTTATTCGCATCTCGCCCCTGTCCTGGACACCTTGCGATATTTAAAGCACGAAACCGGGGTCTGGTTCGAAATCACGAACTTGGTGATCCCAGGAGAGAACGATTCAACAGATGAACTTCAAAAGATGTGCGATTGGATCGTCGAAGAACTCAGCCCCGACGTCCCGCTTCATTTTTCCGCATTTCATCCAGACTTCCGAATGCGAGACAAAGCCAACACGCCACACACGACGCTGCTGACGGCTCACGCCATCGCCAAGAAAGCGGGCCTGCGATATGCGTATGTCGGAAATGTCCATGACCGCGAGCACGGTTCAACGTACTGTTACGCATGTGGCAATCTGCTCATCGAGAGGGACTGGTACGAGGTTCTTCGCTATGACATGCGCGGCAATCGTTGCGCACATTGCGACGCACCCCAGGCGGGACGATTCGATGAGTCCAATGGCGATCGAGAAGTCCCCGGCACTTGGGGGCGGCGCCGAGTGCCCGTCGACATGCGTCGATTCCAAGCGTCGCAATCGTTACGTTCAACCGAGTCAGAGAAGAACCTGGTCCAATTAGGTAAACCTTTCGTACCGACCGACAAGCATCGGGTATCTTTAGGCAACCTCCCAACCTCGAAACTGTCGTCCAAGGCCACGCGAACTATGTCCGAACCAGGGATCCTGCCATCGAACATTTCCCAGCCGCAAAAACTCGACATGCTTGACCTACGTTCACTCGGTGCCGAAGAGAAGGAAGCGATTCAAAAGGTTGCGCAACAAGTGGTGGTCTCGACGGTGCTAAGGCAACCGCTCGCTTCACGCGTGTTCGATTCCCTCGGAGCACTCGCGGACCAATACGTTTACGGCACGTTTGTTACCTTGAAACGTGGGAACCATTTGCGAGGCTGCTGCGGTTTTCTCGGTCGACCGACTTTATTGCGCGATGCTCTGATGGAATCCGGAAGGCGGACGGCGCTGGAAGATCCCCGCATGCCGGCCATTTCGAGTGCCGAGCTTCCGTATCTGTCATGCCACGTCAATCTCTTGGCATCGCCCCTTCCTATCGACGGTCCCGCCGAGGCGCGAAACACTGCAGTCGTGGTAGGACAGCATGGTTTACGAATCTACGGAAGACGCCCAGGCCCCTTCGAGAATCAAGCTGGACTCCTGTTGCCGAGCGTACCCGTCGAGCACGAATGGACCGTCGACGCATTTCTATCGGGTGTATGCCGCAAAGCGGGATTGCCCGAAGATGCTTGGCGCAGCGACCAGACCGTTCTCGAACGCTTCGAGGGAGTCGAAATCGATGGCCGTATCGATCCTCAATACCTGCCGAACCCCGTGCCTTACGCGATGGCACCTGGGGATATCGCGAGTCTGTTTCGATTGCAAGCAGCTGTCGTCCAGAATTTGATTGCCCTCTCGCAAGGAGGAACTCCCAGTTGCTACGTCCTGGATGCGATGGATGGCAATGTGAATGCCATTGTCTTGACTGCTTACAAGCGCGAAGACAATATCCCGTTGGGGCATTGGATCCAAACCTCGCTCAGGCCGGGCCTACCGTTGCAATCGACACTATTCGATTTGTGTCAGCTCGTGGATCGCGCCTTCCGCAACACTCGGTTCGAATCCAACATCGATATCGATATCGCGCTCACGGTTATGCATGATCCAGCTCATCACGGCGTGATTGGCCCTGCGGATTGGAGTGGGGACGTATTGCAAGATGTCCTGTCCGATTGCGACTTGGAGGGGGTCGATCCTGCCAAGCGAGGTATCCTCGCCCTGTGCGGCCAACGTGCTGCAGTTGCCTTCGATGCTTCAAAGACGGCACATGAGCTGGTAACCGAAGCGGCTGCAATGGTCCGAACACGAAACCACCCGATCGCCATCTTCTCCTTAGGTTGCGTTTCGACAGTCACTTCTTTGCTGGCCACGAATCGGATCGGAACGGATCAACGGACTAGCGTACGACCACCGGCAATTGCGAACGCTTTCTATCCTGCGGACGTCGATGCTCGCGCCAAAATGGTACAGGAGTTCGATGAACAGTCGAAGGTGAAGAGTCTTCCCGACACCTACGCTATCATGACTCCGCATGCAGGACTTCGCTTTAGTGGCCAAGTGGCGATGGATGCTTGGCGGAGCGCTCCACTGACCGATGATGACTCGGGCCGAACGCTGGTCATCATCGGACCAAAACATACCAATCTGGGTGCGGACTGGGCCGTATCCCCATCTGATGCGTGGGAATTGCCGGGAGGATGGCGATTGGAATGCGATCAGGAGTTAGCAAAGAAGATTGTCGAACAGATTCCTGGTATGGAGTTCGATGCAGCCGCCCACATGAGGGAACATGGTGCAGAAATCCAACTGCCGATCTTGGAGCACCTGACCCGTTCGCAAGCGAATCTGCCAAAAGTGGTTTGCATCGCGATGAGTGGCGCCACTTGGGAAGAGATCGAAACTGCGGCCAAACAATTGGCATCGGTACTCAAGTCTTGCAGCCGCATGCCTCTTTTAGTGATCTCCAGCGACATGAATCACTTCACCGACGACATTGAGAACCGTCGCCGAGACCACCTGGCATTGGACGCACTGAAGTCCACGGATCCCAGGCGTCTGCTCGAAACCTGTCGCCGTGAACAGATCAGCATGTGCGGTGTCATCCCCGCCGCCCTGGTTATGTCCACCCTGCAGGCAATGGAGCTACCATTCCAAGTCGAAGAGCTCAGCTATGACACGAGCGCTACAGCCTCGAAGGATCGGGATCGGGTGGTCGGTTATGCCGCGTGCCGATTTATTCCCGCGTCGTGAGAGGCTTGAGCTGGCGATGCCATGCGTTGCATAGCGCGGCCGTCGCCCAACCGGTGGCGAGCATGGAAATGAATTGATCCGACTCGTGCGGATCGCCGTTATCAAAGAACTCCTGCACCGGTATGGCACGGCTCGAGACATGCCAGGAACCATCTTCGAGCTGATTCTCGATTAGCCACTCGATGCCGCGCCGGTAACGACGATCGCCAAACGCAATGCCGCTTTTGTAGTCGTTCGTCGCGTTGACGAGGACCACGATGCTGAGCGCCGTTGCATAAGCGTCACTCTCATCTCCCATTCGTTGCCCCCAGCCACCATCCGCATTCTGACGCATCCACAGAGCTTCCTCCGTGCGTACGCGCCGATGATTGGCCTCGATCACGTGAATGCGAGCACGCTCCTCCGATGTGAGATGCTCCTCTTGCCATCTTGACCAGGGAGCACCCTGCCCTGGGTATTCCCCAGGATATCCAAAATGGGTTTGATCCAATTCCTCGAACACATAGTTGCACCACAACATACCAGCCATGTCTTCCGTCTCGGAGGGGAGTTCTTGATTCAAATGCCACCAGCGGGCTCGATGGAGAGCGTCAACGATCTCGGCCTTCCTTGGATGACGATGAGCATGATGGAGCAGGCTCGAACAGACCAACGCCGTGGCCATGCGATCGGAGGAAGAAGCAGGCGGCCGCTGCGAATGGATTCGCCATCGTCCATCCTCGCGTTGGGTTGAAAGGGCTCGATTAATCAAAGCATCGGTCAGTTCGTCTCGCTCTGCATCCGCAACATCCAAGGCCCACATCGCATAACCCAGCGTCAGTCCTCGACCGTCTAGCTCTTCGTCTTCTCGAGTGGCCTCGAGTTCCCGATTCAGACTGGCCCGGGTCAGTTGAACGATCTGCTGAATTCGTTCAGAATCCTTGGACCAGGGAAACTTCGATGCATGCTTGGGATTGGGTACCGCCAGTCGAAACGCCAACAAAGGGACCGCTTGATGGTGGCACGAGAAGCACTGTCGATGCTGCGGGTAGCGATCGACGCTTGCACGCAGGAGATCCATCCCACGCTGAATCGCATTGCGATGCGCATCCGATTTGCGGACAAAGGTCGATGTCGACGGCTCGAACGTCTGGCTCAATGCGTGAGGCGATACACACGCGACGACCAATATCCAGCCTATGTACGTCCACGATGGAAGGGATTTCATGGTCCAATTCCTGAAGCCTTGATACAGACCTATCGATTGTATCAGATCTCCTTCCCATGTTACGAAGGATTCCTTGGAGACGATTGAATCTTGGTTGGGAGATCCGATTGAAGCGTTGAGACGAGTGCGTTAGAGTCACGACTTCCCATGAAATAACCCTCATAGAGAATGCCTTTTGCCCATGATGCCCTTATCGCGTTTTTCGTTCGGAGTCGGTGATCGTTTCGCACATCAGGCGGCCGCCCAGTTGCGAGCTTTTCAGCAATTGGAAGTGGATGGCTGCCTCGTCATCCCAGTCTGGAACAAGTCGAATCGAGAACATACGTTTGTGGGCTCCGAACCGAGAAGTGTCCGTATTGCTGCCGAGCAAGCAGTACGGGACGGCAAGTGGAAGCATCCGTGGCATATCGATGCCGATCACATTCGCATGGACACCGTGGAGCGATTCCTGGAGCCAAGCGATTTTTTCACCATCGATGTCGCAGATTCGATTGGCTCACCACCTGATGAACATGACTTGGTGGCCTTTGTTGACCGCCATCCTGAGCTACAAGACGTGGTCGACATTCCTGGGATCGATCAACCGCTATCCTTTTCGAAGGAGAAGCTGACTCGCATCGCTCGCCATTACCTGAGCGCCGTCCAAGAAGCAGGGCGGATCTTCCGCCACATCGAGTCTCGGAAGGGAACGGATGGCTTCATCGCGGAGGTGTCGATGGACGAAACCGACCAACCTCAGACGCCGCAGGAGCTGCTTGTCATTCTGGTGGCTATGGCGGATGAGGGAATCGCATTACAAACCATTGCACCGAAGTTTACTGGGCGATTCAATAAAGGAGTCGACTATGTCGGCGATCTCACCCAGTTTGAGAGGGAGTTCCTTGACGATCTGTCC
>JALOQW010000516.1 GCA_025459275.1 Pirellula sp. | reverse complement strand
GAGAACGCAAGCTGGAAGCTTACGCCACGGAGAGAACGCAAGCTGGAAGCTTACGCCACGGAGAGAACGCAAGCTGGAAGCTTACGCCACGGGGAAACCGGACAGTTATTTCTCGAACGATGCGTATTCGATGCGTCACTCCGTGACGCAGTTTTCCGGTCACTCCGTGACCGGGCTACCATTTGTGAGTTGAGCCGTTCGTAGCGGAAAGGGCACGAGTAACGATGCGACATGTAATTACGCTATCCGAGTTGACGACGGCGGAAATCGAGCGGGTCTTCGCCATTTCGCACGACCTGAAGGCCAAGCTGCAGCAGGGGCTGCGCGAGCCGCTGCTGGCCGGCCGCGTGGCGGCGTTGCTGTTCGAAAAGCCTTCCCTGCGGACGCGTGTCAGCTTCGAGACGGGAATGGCGCAATTGGGCGGTTCGAGCCTGTTCCTGGGTGCCGAGGTCGGCTGGGGGCAACGCGAATCGATCGCCGATTTCGCGCAGGTGCTCAGCCAGTACGTCGACGTCATCGTGTGCCGCGCCAAGATGCACGGCAAGGTGGAAGCAACAGCCGAATATGCGGGCTGCCCCGTGATCAACGGCTTGACGGACTTGGCGCACCCCTGCCAGGCGTTGGCCGACCTGTTCACGCTCCGCGAGGTTCAGGGCGACATCCGTGGCAAGACGTTGGCCTATGTCGGAGACGCCAACAACGTGGCGCGCAGCCTGCTGCTGGCCTGCGGTAAACTGGGCGTGCGGTTCGCCATCGCCAGTCCCCCCGGATACGAATTCGATGCCGTGTATGTGGCGCATCTCCAGAACTCGCTGCCCCAGTTGCAGCTGCTGCAGACCCACGATCCGGCAGAGGCGGTCCGCCAGGCCGACGCCGTCTATACGGACGTCTGGGTGAGTATGGGGCAGGAAGCGGAGAAAGCCATCCGAACCAAGGTGTTTTCGAACGTCGGTGCAGCATCTTGTTCAGCAATGGCTTTGATTTCCGCGAGCTGCTGCTCCATCCCTTTCTCGATGGCTGGTAAAAAATGCTTCGGTTCGATCGCCGTGAAATCGGGGGTTTGAAACGGGAGGCGGCTCGGAGAAAAAAACGGGTTTTGGTCGTCCATGGAAGTAGGGGATGGAGTAGAAACGGGTTCGGACGCCACGGCCCAGAACAGAGGGAAGGAGTTCGGGAGGCAAGCGATGACAACAGCCAGGATTGTCCGTTTCCAAGCATGCGTCCATCCAATTTGCAAAGTCATGAAGCCACCGTCGCCAGATTTTGAAGTTGCGCACTCTCGTTTCCTCGAACCAAAAGTGGGAAAAAATCATAACCCGAAGCGTCAGCGAGGGATCGGACGTGGATCATGACGATCAAGTCGGAAGTCATTCCCTCGCGCACGCTTCGGGTTGGGATTGGCACGAAAAGCGCAACTTCAAAATCGCCAGACGGCGGATGGATTGTTCGCGCACAAGCTCGAATCCATTCACAGTGCATGAACCCCATGATCAGTCGTTATCCCATCCTGTCGTGTCGTCTGCTGCGGCTCGAGTGCAAAGCGCCGCCATCACCCTTAATGCTACTGATTCCTGAACAAATGCGATATGCCCATCAGCGAACAACGCATGCATCCCACCCACGTGAAAGGAGTAAGGTTCATTATCGTTGCGCGCGTTGATGGCAACGGAGCATCCGTTTTCCGGACGACATCCCTCGCGACTTCCGTCTGAGTTCGAGCCATCCAGACTGAAGGCCCCTTCGCTATCGATCCAACCGATGCCTTGATCATTGCGGAGCGAGTTGCGTAAAACGCCACGTCGATACACGCTTGGACGCCCCGCAGCTTCTACGACCATGATCGTGTTGGATGTCCCGTCGAGAATCGACCCATGCCGATTGGTCGAATTGCGATGCATCACCGAGAATCGATTGGTCGCATCGTAGAACGCTGGATTGATGGAGTTGGGCTGAACCCCTTGGATGGCTTCGTAGTCGGTTCTCGCCAACGCGAGGGATAGCGTCAGCGCAGGTCGCGGTGATTTAGCGACGGCGCTGAGTACAGGATCTTGAGTGGGCGTACTCGGGCAAACGTAAATCGGGATAGGGATGCCTGCGACGGCCAGATTGGTTCCTTCCCACCAGTGCTGTTCCATATTGTAGAGATTCCGAACATTGGTTTGCTCAAGCTGCGGGAGAATCACCGTTCTCCAACTCATGTAGGTCCCGTACGGATTACCTGGTCCTCGCTGCGTCCATCCCGAAGCAGGAAACACTCGATGCGCGGATTCAAAGTTGAGGATCGCAAGCCCCACCTGCCGTTGATTGTTCTGGCACTGGCTCCTACGAGCCGCTTCGCGTGCCGCAGAAATCGCGGGCAGCAGCAAGCCGACCAGGATACCGATCACAGCGAGGACCACGAGTAACTCCACCAGCGTAAATCCGAGCTCTCGCCGATGTAAACGGACTCCTCTAAAGCCACGTCCCTTCGAGGAAACACGGTGTGTCAATCGCAAGATGAAACCTTCTGGAAAATCACGGATCTTTCGCACAGTAGCTCGATTTCGCGAGCTCGTTTTCGCGAAAGCGACCCTTCCAGTGTGCTTCACTTTCGAGCTCGCGGCAACCGGATGATCGCTCGTAACCTCTCAAAAAATCCGGATATGGACGACAAGTCGCAGCCTGCACGCTTGAAACCGGCGGTGGGCTCAACAACAATGCGACAGTGAGTCGATCGAATGATCAGTCTTCCAAAACCCCTGTCTTGTGCTGCTGCCATAATCGTTTGTACCGTGCCGCTCGCAATCGTAACCCCACCTGCGGTTGCCTGGCAGGATCCTACTCCAGCCACGTCAATCGATCCCCAGTTGATGCAGTGGAGCAAGCGCCAGATTGAGCGAAGAGACAAGGACAAAAGCGGATTTGTGACTTCGGATGAGTGGACAGGCCAGATCCCGTTCGCAGACGTGGATACCGATGGCAACGGGCAAATCACCGTGGAAGAGTTTGCCGCCTCCCGGCAAAGGCGCAGCGGCGACGCCAAACCCTCGGAACAAGTAGATGCGCCGAAGACAGAAGCGGTGAAGCCGGAAACGTCTGAGACTGAAGCGCCGAAGCCTGAATCGCCACAAACGGAAGAACCGAAAACGGAAGAGCCAAAAACGGCGGAACCGAAATCTGAGGCGCCGGCAGCCCCACCCGAGGCGGACCGACTCAGCAAAATCGAAAAGCAATTGGAAGAGATCGCGAAAGCCCTGCAAGGCATGAAGCCCGCGACGGCACAACCGATGGCACCCAAGGAACCGGAAAAAAATGGAGCTGCAACGACGGAATCGAAACCGGCAGCCTGGTCGGGTGAGATCCCGTCTGAGTGGGTCAAAGGAATCCGCTGGCGCAGCATCGGTCCTGCGAACATGGGTGGCCGCATCGTCGATCTGGCGGTCAATGAATCGGATCCCAACATGTTCTGGGCCGCTACCGCTTCGGGTGGTTTGATCAAGACGACCAACGCGGGCGTATCCTTCACACATCAGTTCGATCGCGAAACGACCGTGTCGATCGGCGCTGTTGCCGTATCCAAGAGCAACCCGGATATTCTGTGGGTTGGGACCGGCGAAAACAATCCGCGAAACTCCGTCAGCTACGGCGATGGCGTCTATAAGTCGACCGACGGTGGCAAGACTTGGACGAACATGGGACTGAAGAAGACGTTCCAGATCGGGGAGATCGTGATTCACCCGACCAACCCAGACATCGTCTACGTAGGGGCGTTGGGGCGGTTGTACGGTAGCAATGAAGAACGAGGTGTCTACAAGACCACCGATGGTGGAAAGTCGTGGGAACGATGCTTCTACATCGATGATCGGACCGGCATTATCGAAATGCAAATGCATCCGACAGAGCCTGATACGCTGATCGTGACCGCTTGGGAGCGATTGCGCGACGGGTTCGACAGCTGGCCTGGTGATTCGATTCCACTCCCCGAAGGATACGGTGGTTACGACCCGATCCGAAAATGGGGACCCAACAGCGGCATCTACAAGACGAGCGATGCTGGGAAGACCTGGAGAAAACTGACGAAGGGGCTGCCAACCAGCCAAATGGGACGGATCGGAATCGATTGGTATCGCAAGGATCCAAACATCCTTTTCGCCGTCATTGATTGCGAAGCCATTGGCAAAGGCCCCGCGCCACTTCCGGTTCTGTGGGGAGCGGTAGGTGAGAATCGCGATGGCAAAGCGGTGGTGACCCAGGTCTATCCGAAGAGTCCCGCGGCAAGTGCCGGAGTCTTGGCCGGAGACATCATCGAATCGATGGGAGAAACGCCTGTCACCGACTTCGATCAGATCCTTGATGCCCTGCGAACGAAAAAGCCAGGGGACAAATTCTCTGCCAATATCGCACGTGGCGAAGAGAAGCGAACGATCGAGTTTACGTTGGCCTCCCGGACAAGTGGGGGACAGCGGACCGGAGTTTGGTTCGGAGCATTTGGCGAGGATGAAGAAGGGGGCATCAAAGTGGTCCAGACGGCTCCCGATAGTCCGGCAAGCAAGGCTGGACTGCAGGCCGACGACGTGATCACCGAATTCGACGGGGCCAAGGCGGAGTCCTGGGAAGAGGTCACCGGCAAAGCCAGCAGCAAGAATGCCGGCGACAAGGTCAAGGTGAAGTTCATTCGCTCTGGCGAAACCAAAGAAGTCGAAGTCGTGATGGAAGAGAGAACCATTCCCGGCGGGGCAGGAGGCGGCCGTGGTGGTGCGACTGCGCAACAGTCACCGACCTACATCGGTATCACGGGGCAGAACGCTCAAGGAGGCGGAGCCCAATTGACCGAAATCACCGAGGGAGGCCCGGCAGAGAAGGCTGGCTTGATGAAAGGTGACGTTGTCAAGGAGTTGAATGGCAAGCCGTTGGCGGATTACCGTTCGATGCTTGATGCATTGCGCGACGCCAAAGCCGGCGACAAAGTGCAAGTCAAGATTGCACGCGCTACCGAAATGAAAGACATCGAAGTGGTCGTCGAGAATCGCCCACAACCTGTGCGACCGTATACCGCTTCATTGGGTGGTCAAGCACAAAACGTGCAAGACCAACAAGGGGCGAAAGGTTACGAATACGGCGGCATCTACAAGTCGGTCGACGGAGGCGAAAGCTGGACTCGAATCAACAGCTTGCACTCGCGTCCAATGTATTTCAGCGTGATTCGTGTCGATCCAAACGATGACCAACGCATCTACTTGCTAGGTGTGTCGCAGTACAAGTCGAGCGATGGTGGCGTCACGTTTGATGCCAACCTTGGGCGAAGTGTGCACGCCGACGGTCATGCCCTGTGGATCAGTCCTCGCGATGGTCGGCATATGATCATCGGAGTCGATGGTGGGGTCTATACCACCTTTGATCGCGGCAACCGTTGGGACCATTTGAATACGTTGGCCCTCGGTCAGTTCTATCACGTGGCCATTGCTCCTAAGTATCCGTACTACGTTTATGGCGGTTTGCAAGACAACGGAACGTGGGGTGGGCCTGCGTTGTCGCTGAGTGGCAGCGGACCGGTCAACGAAGATTGGTT
>JALOQW010000515.1 GCA_025459275.1 Pirellula sp. | reverse complement strand
CGTGTTTGGAGCGGCGATCGATGAAGCGAGCCTCGACGAACTGAAGCGTTTGAAAGTCGAGATGTTAGAAGATGGGCACATCGGAGGATTGAACGGGATCCTTTTGGGTGCTGCGGCAGAGCTGGGGCTTCGCGGTGCCTGCTTGTTGGGAGAAATGCCGCACATATTAGCTCAGATCCCCTTCCCCAAAGCATCGCTGGCAGTGCTGAAGGTTTTCACCATGGTTACCGATATCGATATTGATACCAAGGAACTCTCCGAGCAAGCGCAGGCGATGGATGAGAAGCTAGGTGAAATTCTTGCCGACGTCGAATCGATGATGGAACCGCCCTCCTCGTCCGGGCAAGAGAACGAGGCTGAATATGAGAATCCAGAAGAACAGTCCATCGGAGAATCGGAAGAGAAGCCTGAAGCCTCGAATGACCGATTGTTGATCGAGGGATTGTTTGAGCAAGCACACAACGATCGATCCAAAGCATACGAATTGAAGCAGGAACTGGATCGCCTGGGTTGGTTTCAGGAATACGAGGATCGCTTTCTCGATTTATTCACAAACCCGGAATAAGCGGACTAAGCAGCGCAAAAATGCTCAGGCGAGGCTTCTGCGCCCTCTTGCTCACGGGGGCACAGCGTCTCAGCTAAAATCGGTTCCGGATGCCTTCGCGGGAATCGACCATGTCGCGTTTACCGGAGGCAGTCGTAGTTTCACGGTCACCTTTATGCCACCAAACAATACATCCGCGTTTCGGTTGACCGATTCGCGGGTGTTTCTACTTCGAGCTATAGGAATAGTTGAAGGCTCCGACTCCAAACACAGGACTTACAGGGACTCTTTGAGCTGTACGAGACACGAATGCCGGAGCTAAGCCTACTTGAATACGATGACGCTTGGATCTCGCAGTTCCAACAGGTCAGTGTCCACCTCCGCGCCCTCTTCCCACTTCCAAGCGCGGTCATCGAACACATCGGCAGCACCTCAGTTCCCGGCCTTTGTGCCAAGCCCGTGATCGACATCGCTCTCGGGGTCACCGCACTTCATGAGGTCGAAGCCGCCATCCCAGCCTACACGTCAGCTGGCTTCGTCTACCGACCGGAGTACGAACACTTGATTCCTGGGCGTCGGTACTTCGTCAAGCCTGAGAGTTCCAACCTTCGGGTCCACCTACACGCTGTACTTCTTGGCGGGTTGTTGTGGCAACAACACTTGTACTTCCGCGACCAGTTGCGCCGTGACGAGCAGCTGCGCGAGGAATACTCCACCCTCAAGCGCCGCCTGGCCGTCGTGCATGCGGGCGACAAGGCCGCCTACACCGAGGCCAAAGCCCCATTCATCCGCCAAGTTCTGTCGTCTCTAATAGATCCATGAGGTGATTCGGATTGGACACGATAGCGCCAGCGGGTATAGGAAAACCTTGATTGACCAAAAATCTCGAATTCGTTTGGACGTTGACCTAAGTTGTCCAAGACTCGGCTGATATTGATGGTGTTGGTTTGCGACAGACCAACAATTCCCGCGCTGTCGCAGCAATCGAACTCAAGGAAGAATCAAAATGCTAGTTCTAGGTCGAAAAGTTGGCGAGAAGTTGGTTATCGATGGCAACATCACTGTGGAAGTTGTCAAAATCCAAGGCAACCGAATCTCGCTGGGCATCGTCGCCCCGTCCAATATCAAAATCCTCCGCAGCGAGTTAACCGAGCCACAGGTTAACGCACAAATAGTGGAAGTTGCCGTGGAAGATGGGCTGCTGGTGGCTTGCTAGATTTGGAAACGTTACACTTCTGACATGGAAATCATCACATTGCAATCAGGAAGTGCCGGCAACTGCGTGTTCGTTCGAAGTGGCGAAACGCGTTTGCTATTTGATGCAGGTATCAGTGGAAGCAACGCTGAGATACGTTTGGCCGAATATGGTTACGACATTCGCGATTGCGATGGTTTGGTTCTCTCACACGAACATTCGGACCATATCAGCGGTGTCGGCGTGTTTCACCGCAAGTTCGGCTTACCCGTCTACGCAAACATGCGAACTTGGAACGCCACCCGCGCGAAGCCATCAACGGGCTACATTGGGGGACCGAACTATTTCGAGTCTGGCAAATCGTTTCGGATCGGTTCGCTTCGCATCGAGACCTTGCGTACACCCCACGATGCTATCGACGGCGTATGCTTCGTGATCGAAGATGTCGAGTCCGGACAGCGATTCGGTTTACTCACCGACTTGGGACATGTCTTCAGCGGGCTTCAAAAAGTGATTGGCACTCTGGATGCGGTATTGATTGAAAGCAACTATGATGACTCGATGCTCCGGAACGGGCCATATCCGAAACACCTGAAAGACCGCATCTCAGGAAAGCGTGGGCACATTTCGAACAAGGATGCTGCCGAGCTGCTAGACGCGTGTGATGCAAGTAAGCTGCAGTGGGCTTGTTTGGGACATTTGTCGGCGCAGAACAACTCACCGGAAGTTGCCTTAGCAACTCACCGTAAGCGACATGGAGACCGCTTTCCCATCTTCTGTGCGGATCGCAACGGTGCGCTGCAACTACCAAGAATCGAAGAGCCTCGATTCTCCCTCCAAGTAAAAACGGTATCGGCGTAGGGAATGACCACTGAGCCAAAAATTTGTTTCTGCGACTGAGTACATTCCCGCGAGGAATTCGACTTACTCCAGGAAGCGTCGTCCGAGAATTTGGATTTTCTTGCGAACCAGATCCATACGATGGCGTCTTTCATTGCGACACCCGACACGCGGTGTGTGACACAAGGAATCTGAAAAGCATTCAATCACTGGAAAACGGAATCATGACTTCTATACGGCTGAGTACCGAACGTTATCAAGGTTGCAGGAAAG
>JALOQW010000165.1 GCA_025459275.1 Pirellula sp. | reverse complement strand
TGCGTGAAACCAGCTTGCCCCGATGCAAAGCAAGCAACTCCACCAACGCATACTCTCGGGCCGTCAGCGTGATCTCCTCTCCCTCCACTTCCACCGTTTTCTTGCCGGTGTCGATTGAAATCGAACCGATCTGGATCAGGTTGGACGCATGCCCGGCCGAACGTCGGATCAATGCCCGAACACGTGCCAACAATTCGCGTAGGCTGCATGGCTTGACCAGGTAATCGTCTGCACCAGCATCCAGTCCATGCACCCGGTCCCCCACCGTATCGCGAGCCGTCAACAACAAGACAGGTGTCTTCTTCTCTCGGCGAAGTCGGTTCAGAAACTCCATGCCGTTGATACCCGGCAGCATCCAGTCGAGCACGATCGCGTCATAATCCCATGATCGGGCCTTGTGCAAGCCATCATCGCCACGATCCGCAGTATCCACGGCATAGCCATCCTCTCGCAGGGATTCGGCTATCGAGTGGAGAAGGTCAGGTTCGTCTTCAACGACAAGTATTCGCATCCGGATATCGTAATCGATCGAACCTGAAGAGAACATGAAGATGCCGCTCGCAAAGAGGTGTGAGCATGGAGGCGAACGCCCATTTGTTGTGCCTGTGCTTTGGTTTCTGCCGGTCCTTTGGACCTAAGAAGCAATGTGGCTCGACGCTCCGTCGTCGTGATTCGCTTGCAAGTACCGCCCAGGCCCGGACACAAGAAGGCGAGCGGCGGGTGTGAACCCGCTGTTTCTCTCTTCCAGCGAAAGACGCGTTCGATCGATGATAGGCGGACCACGAATGGCGACGGGGCGAAAGAAACAGAGGGTTAACACCCCTCGCTCGCCAGTGAGACGCCGAGGGGCTCCCTTTCTAAAACGGCGGTGAGAATATATCGATGCGCCCTTTTCGGTCGCATCGCCAGACAAGGATCCATTGCACTCGCCGTTCCGGGCTAGGTTGATCGATTCGAGAGATCCAGGCGGGAACGGCGAACTTCATTCGAAAACACGACAGGTAGTATCGGTGTGTTTCCCACATGCATCGTTCATACTCCCATCGCAAGGTATCGGACAACCACGCAGGTTCCGCACGCCGACTCCGTAGCCAACGCGTGAACTCGATCGCATCCCTCCAGATCGCGTCGGTACCATGGAAGAAATGTTCTTCTGCAAACTCGCGAAACGCTCCCGGGAAATCCGAGCCCAGGATGCGTGCCGTGCCTGGCAACGCAGATCGAGTTTGAGCAATCCGCTTTCGAATCAGGGTCTCCGCCGACCTCGCAATCTCGGCAGGATCAATCCCAGACAGAAGACTCGCATCCCCGTTGGCGTTCGATGCGACGCCAGTCTTGTTGCCAGTCAGTCCTGTCAGTGACTCGGCAAGGGCCCGCTGCTGCAGGGCGAGTCGATCGCGGCAACTGTCTTGATCACGACTCGGTGTCATGACTTGGAAGCAAGAAAAATACTTCGAGCGCGATCCAATTCCGGAATCAACTCCGCCAGCGGCGGGATCCGTTCGTCCCTTTCGAGGATGATCCCTTTCACTGAGATCATGGCGAGCACAGCCTCTAGCAATTGCCAGATCTCATCTTGCGTGGCACAGTCATGCGAATCGACCCACAGCCCTTCTTCGAATCGGCCACCCACGAAGTGGAGTTGAACGATTCGGTCCCGCGGCAATCTCTGTACGACCTCCAAGGGATCGAAGCGATGATTCACCGAGTTGATGTAGAGATTGGTTACGTCGAGTAATAGGCCGACTTGATTGTCATCGCAAATACGTCCCAGAAACTCTGCGTCGGAGAATTCATCTTCGGGATAACGGATCGATTCGGTAATGTTCTCCAAGATGATTGGCACATGGATCACGTCCTGCACGCGTCGAAGATTGTCGCGAATTACGTCCAGCGACGCGCGGGACTTGGGGACGGGCGTTAAATGTCCGATGTCGATTCCACCAGCTCGCGTAAAGGCGATGTGATCGCTGCACCACGCTGGGCGTACCTGTTCGACGATGGATCGGAACTTGCTCAGATATCTCGCATCGATACCTTCGGCGCTGCCGATCGACAGGGCAAGCCCATGCGGAATCAAAGGAAAGTTGGCTTGGAGTAATTCCAGCTCCGCTTGCTTGGGCGGTGAGGGATCGAAGTAATGGTCGGCGATGATCTCCAAGAAATCGATCGACTTGCGATGGGAGAAGAGCTCTTCTCGATGCACCGGTCGGAACCCGAGTCCCACTCCGTATGACGGAAGGCTCACATATGCTTCTGCCGCTTGATGACCTTGATGATCGGACATGGAGCCGGGGGAAGTTGAGTTAGCTGCCACAGCCACCGCCACCACCACATCCGCCACCGCCGCCGCAACCACCGCATCCGCTTCCACTGCCACAACTGCTGCCGGAGGAGTCTGTGTCCCCGGAGCTTCCACAACTGGAGGTCACGAACGAACCGCAACCACCACCATTCGCGGCCGATTTCTGGTACGAGCGGTAGAACGGGTCGAGCGAACTTCCTTGAAGGGCACCGACTCCGAAGATCCCCATCGCCATCAGAGGCAGTGACGCATCTCCGAAGGCATACTCAGGTTGGGTCGGTTTCTTCTCTACGGCCTTCACTGACTTGAGAGATGCAAAGGCAGTCTGCAGGTCCTGCAGGTAATTCCGACCTCGTTGTGTCAACTTGCGGTGATAAGAACTGACAATGATCAGGACTGCACCAACGCCCATCATGATGACTAAAAAAATCACGTTGTAACGTTGGTTCAGCAAGGCAGCTGTCAGCTTGTAGGCCCCCAGCGCTTCAAAGCCAATGATCGAGTACAAGAACCCTTGCCGCATCCAAGCCGCTCGGTCGGCATCGACTTCCAATTCCTCCTGCTCCATCCAGGTGCGGTAGCTGTTCGTATGCTGGTGGACTTGGGAGCGAATCTCGGGCGTGAAGACCGTCTCCGAGGTTTTCGGGGTAGCGAAGAATCGCAGGATGATACGATGAATGGGTGGGAGATCTGCACCAATGTCGGTCGGATCCGTTGCGACCCACTTGGTGCCATTTTGAAGCCATGCTCGTATACCGGTCCCTTGATGTTCGACGAGTCGACCTTGTTCAACCAAGTCGACCATCGCGGTGCGGATGACTTCGGTATCCCCTCCTCGCAAGTAAGCGACTTGAAAGGGATCCAACGCTTCGGCGATTCCAAGCCGATCAAGTTTGCCTGGATTCTCGATCCGGCCCGCAAGAACACGAAGAAACAACACAATCCCAACCAGCAAGGCGCCATACAATCCAAGAAATGCGGGCCCAGGCAAATTTGCCAGCGGGTTTTCGAACAGCCACGCCATACACCATCTCCTTTGGAGGACCTCAGGGCCATCCCGCTATAGGGTAGCACAGGTTTGGATGCCCCTCTACAAGAGAGCAGGCTGATTCCCGACCAATACGAGGCGCCGCCAGATGACGCATGGCGATTTCGCCGGAGGATTGTATGGGTCGGGGCGTTGATGGTGGCAAGTGTTTTATAGCGGAGCAGCGCGAGCTGCCCGGTGATGGGGATGATTTGTAGGGGACGGACCGGAGGGCTCGTGCCCTACCGCTTGCAAAGACTTACCGGAGGGCTTGCGCCCTACCGCTAGTAATGGGAAAGGTCGGGTTATTCACGGACATTCATTTCAAGTTTCCAACGGTCGTCACTGCGAGTGCTCGTGCAGGACAACTCCAGCACACCGAGTTCGGTGATTCGCGTATGGAAGGTGACAGGTACGACTCCTTGGTCGTCTGCTTGTTTGGGCAACTCGACTTCCATCGGAGACGTTTCTTGAAGTTCCGAATCCTCCCAATGCTTCAGCATCACACCAGGGCGGTCCTCGCGGCGAAGGGTACTCGAAAAGAATCGGAACCGGGCACGCTGGCCAACTTGAATACCGATGGGTCGCCCAGGGACGGATGCTTCCGTACCTTCTTCCATGCCTTGTGGGGCTACACAGAGAGCATGGAGCGGTCGTGGCATGCCGGGAATAGCTGGGCCAGAACTTTCGATCCCGACGTAGTAGCTGCGAGCGGTACCGCCTCGAATTCGTACACCACCATGTGTGCGAGACCAAGCATAGTAGGCCGCGCCGCATGCGACGGCTTGGTCGAGCTCGTCGACGCCCCCGAGAACCTTTGGCGGTACGTTGCCAGAATTCCAATCGGACAAGGTCTCAAGCAATCGATTCCGAAATGCGATTGCATTGAAGACTCCTCCGTTGAATAGAAGGTGACTCAATTGCATGCTACCCGTTGATCCGCTCAATTCATCGACATGATCTGCCAAGAACGATGCGAGGTGACGAGTAATGGCTGAGTCTGCAGCGAATGGCAGACCTAATTCTTGGAAACCACTTTGGCTCGACTCGATGGGCCGAGCGCTGCTGGGTACTTTGGGAAAAAAGCCATCCACCAGAACCCGTTCGACTGTCGCGCGATCCAACTGCGCGCTGATCGAACCGCCGATCAACTTACTGCCACGCCCGAGCACCGTCATGGGATACGTATCCGGCGGATTTTGTCCAAGCAGTCTTTCCTTGGCAGTTCGGCAAATGTGCCATAGAGACAACGTTTGCCACGCATTGAGCTTGGCCCCTTTTTGCGCGAATAGGTCGCTTGCAACATGAGCCAGCGCTAGGTCCATGTTGTCACCGCCAACGAGCAAATGGTTTCCGACAGCCAAGCGATTCAGCGTCAACTCACCGTTGGACGACTCGACCCGAACCAACGTCAAATCAGTGGTCCCCCCGCCGACATCGCAAACCAGAAGCACATCCCCTTCGGTCAATTCCTTGCGCCATGTTTCGCGTCGTGAGTGAAGCCAGTTGTAGAGGGCGGCTTGAGGTTCTTCGAGAAAAACGAACTCTTCGGGAAAGCCGGCCGCGACGGCTGCTTGACGGGTAAGGTCTCTGGCTGCTGCATCGAACGAAGCAGGCACCGTCAAGACGATGTTCTGTTCTCGAAAAGGAGCTTCGGGAAATCGCAGTTCCCAAGCATCGATCAAATACCTTAGGTAGGCCGCGCTCGCTTCAACAGGCGAGATCAGCTCCATGGGAATATCGGATTGCCATGGCAAGATCGGCGATTGGCGGTCGACCCCTTGATGGCAGAGCCAACTCTTGGCGGCAGCCACCACCCGTTCGGGTTGTTCAGCCGCGAGATTTCGAGCGTACTCGCCAATGACTCCACGCTTGGTAGAGATCCCGGGAACTTGAAGCGATGGATCGGACGGATCACACAGATACAAGAAAGATGGCAGTCCAAGTCGATTCTCAACGGTACCGGGGGAGATCAGTTGCGGGATCGGGAGCACTCCGATCATCGCATCCGATTCATCCAGCGGCGCGAAGGCCAATACTGAGTTTGTGGTCCCGAGATCAATCCCGATGCAGAATTGTGCCGTCATTCCATTCACACCTTGGCCCAATTTACGCCTTAACCAGAGTTGGGCGTGTCTCAATGCCATGGTGAATGATCTTCAAAACGCGCTGGCGTTCCTCACCCGAAAGGACCAATCGCGGAGCGCGAACCCATTCGCGACCCAGACCGCACTCTTGAACCATCAGCTTGATGAACTGAACGAACTTGGTGTGAACGTCGAGATGCAGCAGCGGCGTAAACCACTTGTACATCTCTCGTGCTTCTTCCCATCGGCCCGCGCGAGTGAGATCCCAGAAGTACTGGTTCTCTTCTGGGAACGCGATCCCCGATCCTGCAACCCAACCGTCGATCCCGAGTATGGCCGCTTCGAGAATCAAATTGTCGACACCTGTAAACAGAGAGTATCGATCTCCGACCGCGATCCTCAAATCGGTAATCCGACGGGTATCCCCCGAGCTTTCCTTGATCGCGACCAAGCGCGGTTCGCGTGCCAGCATTTCGAACATCTGAGGCGTGATGTCGTTGAAGTATGCGATCGGATTGTTGTAAACCATGATCGGCAGTTCGGTATTCCGGGTGACATTCTGAAAGAAGGTCAATGTCTCATCGGGAAGGCCTCGATAAAGCATCGGTGGCATCAACATGACCCCGTCGCCACCGACCTTTCCGACATGGCGGATGAAATCGATCGCGGCTTGCGTACTGGTTTCGGCAACGCCACTGAGTACGGCCACCCGACCTGAAACCGATTTGACCATGGCTTCGATCAACAAACGCTTTTCGTTGGGTAGCATGGTTTGGTTCTCCCCCAACGAGCCGAGGAAGATGATCCCTTGTACCCCCGACGCGATCAACGCTTCGGCATGTTTGGCCGTCCCCTCGAGATCCAGCGATCCGTCTTCGTGCATTTGTGTGGTAATTGCGGGGAAAACGCCATTCCAATGAGCCATGATCGATTCGTACCAGAGTTGAAAGTGAAGAATTCTGCCGTTGAAACATCGCAACTTCGGCAGGATGGCTCGTTTGTATTCGATTCAGGAGGACTCGGCAAACCCTCCTCTTGCAGAGGACGCAGGGTGATTTAAGCTTTGTTGGACGTCGAAGTTGCCTTTGAGAGAGTGCTAACGGGGATCCCATGAACCTTCGCTTGACTAGGCCTTGCACGCTGACACAGGTTTGCACGGCAATTCTCTTGGTTTTGTGCTGCCATACTCTTGGGCATTGCGAAAGCTCGTGGCCGACCTGGCGTGGCCCGAACGGCAATGGAACGGCATTGGATGGCCGTTATCCGACCGCATGGAACGAGAAGTCGGGCATTCGTTGGAAGCTTCCCTTGGAAGGACGCGGTGCGTCGACTCCGATCGAGTTGAATGGGTTGTTGATCTTGACCCTGGGGGCCAACGAAGAAAACGTCGTGCTGGCAGTCGATCGGGATGGCAAGATCGCTTGGCAACAAAAGGTCGGTAAGGAAAAGCCGGGAAAACACGCTAAAGCCAGCGGTGCTAATTCTTCTGCCGTGACCGATGGCACGAGAATCTTCGCTTACTTCAAGAGTGGCGATCTCGCCTGTTTGGATGATGCAGGCAAGGTTCTCTGGAAGACCAACATCCAGTCGCGATACGGAGAAGACTCACTTTGGTGGGATCTGGGGACCAGTCCCATCGTAACCGATCAATGTGTGATCATCACCGTGATGCAAACGGGCCCGAGTTTTCTTGTGGCACTCGACAAACAGACAGGCCAAGAAGTGTGGAAGGCGGATCGTTGGCTCGATGTGCGCGAAGAAGCCAATCAGTCCTATACAACGCCAACCATGATGCAGATCGACGGCGTTTGGGTGATTGTCACTCTCGGGGCTGATCACGTGACCGCACACGGCGCAGAAAACGGCAAGTTGCTATGGAAGCTGGGTGGTTTCAATCCCGATAACGACGGCTATTTCAGGTCGATTGCTTCCCCCGTCGTCGCTGGAGACATCGTTCTCTGTCCTTATGCTCGAGGCTCAACCCTTACAGCGGTTCGAAGCCAAGTCTCTCTTCCTGACTCGGAGCGTGTCGCATGGCGCGCGGACTTTGGCTCGGACGTTCCAACGCCAACGGTTTACGAAGGACGAGCCTATCTCCTTTCCGATAAAGGAGTGGTCACCTGTATGGATCCGAAGTCAGGTGCGATTCTTTGGAAAGAGTCTCTGCCCAAGAGCAACAAAGCCTACAGTAGCTCCCCGTTGATCGCAGGTGACCACATGTATTGCACCCGCGAGGACTCAGTCACGTTTGTCTTGGGTGGCATTCGTGGAGATGCTCCCAAGCTCGTCAGCCAAAACGACCTCGATGGTTTCTCGGTGGCCAGTCCCGTGGCGATCGATGGCCGAATCTATCTTCGAACCTACGAAGCCCTTTACTGTATTGAATAAGGAATGGTTTCCATGTCTGTATCCCAAAAAGTCTCTCGCCGTAAGTTCGTAGGTACCGGAGTTGCCGCTGCAGGAGTGGCACCGCTCTTCCTCAAAAACGCATGGGGCAAGGAGTCAGCGAACGACAAACTCAACGTGGCATCGATCGGTACCAGCATCTACAGCGACCGGTACACCGGCAAGGGAGACCATCCTGGCCGCGGCGCCGAGATTGGTCTTCAAGCAGCAAAGCTAGGTAACATGGTCGCCGTCGCGGATGTCAATTTGCGAGCGGGGCGATTCTTTGCAGAGCGTTGCGGAACCAAGCTCGACATTTACCAAGACTATCGAAAGATCCTCGACCGCAAGGACATCGATGCCGTCACCATCGGGACCCCGGACCACTGGCATGCCAAAATCGCGATCGATGCCATGCGGGCTGGAAAAGATGTCTATTGCGAAAAGCCCCTTACGTTGACCATTCGCGAAGGGCAGCAAATCATTAAGGTCATGGAAGAGACGGGCCGAATTTTCCAAGTTGGAACACAACAGCGCACCGAGTTCAATCAGGCCTTTTTGAAGGCGGTGGCGTTAGCCCGCAGCGGACGCTTGGGTGGCAAAGTCGACGCCCTCGTCAGTGTCGAAAAAGGAGTTCGCGGAGGTCCGTTTGAGAATACTCCCGTACCGAATGAACTGGATTGGGATATGTGGCTTGGCCAAGCGCCCGAGGTCCCTTACTGCAAGCAGCGGCACGACTTCGATTTCCGATGGTGGTTGGAGTATTCCGGCGGCCAAGTCACCGACTGGGGTGTGCACCACATGGATATCGCGATCTGGGCGCTCGGACTCGAGAACACAGGCCCCACGGAACTGGAAGGAGCAGGCGTGTTCAACGATACACCGAACAGTTTCAACGTCGCGTATGAATTCCATTGTTACTACCGATACTCCACCGGTCAGTCGATCCGCTTGTTCAGCGGCGTGAATGAGCTGATTTTGTATGGCTCGGACGAACGCATTCGCGTCAACCGTGGCGGACTCAAAGGCCGGATCATTGAAAACAT
>JALOQW010000514.1 GCA_025459275.1 Pirellula sp. | reverse complement strand
GAGGCCCCCACGGTGTCGGCTTGGCCCGTACGATTCCAGGCACCTCCGATTGGCCAGCAGCATGCCAGCGTTGGTTAACGAACCTGGACATGATCTCGACGAAATCCAATTCCGAAGCGCCAGACGCAACGCCGGTTGTTCGTAATCGCGAGCCGATGCCCGCGAATCGTCGCGGGTTCGGTCCGATTGAGTTAGGCCCGGACGACATCGCTGCCTTTGATCCGCCACCTCAGAGCTTCAAGACGGCTCGCGAAGGAATCAAGCGAGGAAAGATGGAACTCGTGGAATACGAATCAAAGACCGTTGGGACGACGCGCAAGATGAATGTGTATACACCCCCTGGGTACTCCTCGGACAAGAAATACCCCGTCTTGTATCTGCTGCATGGCATCGGTGGAGACGAAACCGAATGGCCACGCTTTGCAACACCCGATGTGTTGTTCGATAACTTGATTGCAGATGGCAAAGCGGTCCCGATGATCGTCGTCATGCCCAACGGTCGAGCCCAGAAAAACGATCGAGCCGAAGGAGACGTGTTTGCCTCGGCCCCAGCCTTTGCAACTTTTGAACGAGATTTGCTCGACGATGTGATCCCGACCATCGAAAGCAAATACTCCGTCGACCCCAGTCGTGAGCGACGCGCCATCGCCGGCTTGAGCATGGGAGGAGGGCAGTCGTTCAACTTCGGGCTCGGAAATCTGGACCGATTCGCATGGGTTGGAGCCTTTTCAGCGGCTCCAAACACCAAAGCACCCGAAGCGCTGATCCCCGACGTCGATGCCGCCAAAAAGAATCTGAAGCTGCTGTTCATCACTTGCGGCAATAAAGATGGATTGATTCGTATCAGCCAAGGCATGCATCATTTCCTCAAGACCAACAGCATCCCTCATGTCTGGCATGTCGATGGCCACGGCCATGACCCCGCCCACTGGAGCAGCAGCCTGTATTGGTTCGCCCAAAAGGTCTTCCAGTAGCTTCCTAGATCGAACCTGACACGATCTCGAAAATTGCTGACGCGTCCCTATTGACTACAGTTGTAGTTAAACGTAGCATGACTACAGACGTAGACAGGCATCCGTCAGAGCGGTCGTCTTCGCGTTGTTGGGTTGTTGCGGCAGGTTTGCAAGGTGAGGCCACTGATGGTCAAGAAGACGCAGTCACTCGGGCGAGTGGAACTGGAAATTCTCCAGTACATCGACGAGAACCATCCGATCACGGTTCGCGACGTTGCGGATCATTGGCATCGCAAGACAGGTCAGGCCCGTACGACGGTCTTGACCATGATGGAACGCCTGACCAAGAAAGGCTTCCTGGCTCGAAAGAAGGTCGACGGCGTCTATCACTACAGTCCCAAACAATCGCTTCCGAAGGTCTTGGGTGGGTTGGTCAACGACTTCGTCGAGGGGGTCCTTGGAGGTTCGATTGCACCGCTGGCAGCTTATCTTGCAGGGGGCAAAAAACTGAACGCGGAAGAGGTCGAGCAACTGAAGAAGTTGGTCAAGCAGTTAGAAGACTCATCCAAGAAAGGGGCGGAATGATCATGCAAGGCCTATTGGCTTCCTTCTTGGGTGTTGTTTTGATTCCATTCACTTTGGCTGTCTTGCTGGTTGCGCTATGCGAGCGACTGCCACTTGGATGGTCCGCGACCCATCGATCATGGTTATGGCGTGCGGTTTATGTGAAAACGTTGATCGCATTGTGCATTCCCAGCTGGATGATGATCGGGGTCCCTTGGCTATCTGTCCCTTGGTTGCCCGTGCCACGAGTCGTTCCCATCGCTACCGAATTCCGCTCGATGCAAGGGACGGAGGCCGTTGCTAGCAACGCCACTCCCATCGCCCCCGTAAACGAACATACCAATCCATCGCCCAAGCCTCTGACAAAGGAAACGACGGATGCGACATGGAATCCTGCTGAGAATCCTCGATGGCTAGTCGGGATGCTTTGGGTTTGGATCTCCGGTGTAGCATTTTGTTTAACAGTCGTTTTGGTCCGTTACTGCCAGCTTAACCTGCGGATCCGGCGATCGAGTTCGTTGCCTTCGTCGCATCTTCTCCGATTAACGACGGGCGTTTCCAAGCAATTGGGGGTCCGAGGACTATCGAAGCTTGTTTTGTCCAAGGAAGTCCAAAGCCCGCTGATCTTGTGGTCGCCACGACCTTGGTTGGTATTGCCAGCCGATTTCGAAGTCCGATTTGGAATGGAAGGTTGCCGCATGGCGATCGCGCATGAGTTGGCCCATTTTCGGCGCAGGGATCTCCTTTGGAGCATGCTAACGTCCTCGGTGTCGATCGCGCTTTTCTTCTGGCCACCCGCGTGGTTTGCCGCTCGTCGGTACTACTTGGCCATGGAAATGGCGGCCGACCAATACGCGATCGATTCGGCGCGTTTGCCGCGACCGGCCTATGCGACACTGTTGTTGAAACTGATGGAAGGGCGACCTTCTCAGACCACGGGAGCGATGGCACTGGCCATGGCACATTCCAGTTCATTTTATGCGTTGAGGGAAAGGGTGGAGTCGATGAACAGACCATGGCATCGGATAATTGTTAGCCGTATGGTGACCAGAGCGGCCGCGTTGGTTCTGGGTTTCTTGGTATTGCTCCCATGGTGCATGGGGGACGATACCCATCGCAATAGCAAGCGAACCAAGAATCGAAAACCACCGGCCCAATCCAACAGTGGCTCAGGTCAGTACGGGCAATCAAGCCAGTACGGGGAGTCGCAAGACAAGCCGTCGAACACGATCTCTGGCCAAGCTTCCAGCAACATGTCGGGATTCGCGTTCGGATCGAGTTCAGGCGGCGCCCAAGCTGGAGGATTCGCAGGTGGCTCCGCGGGTGGCTCCGGGTTTGGCATGGGCAGCGGATCCGGTTCGACGA
>JALOQW010000164.1 GCA_025459275.1 Pirellula sp. | reverse complement strand
TCCATGCGATAGTGGAAAAAAGGCAAGGCCCAGCTAACAAAGCGTTAATCATCCAAGCCATTCGGACGACGACCCTTGCAATGCTGCACCTCAATGAAAGTTAGAAGAGTCCCTGCGACCAAACGGGTTCCTTACCCAAGCAAACCCAGCTTCCGACGCGACTCGCCAGCCCCTCCACCCGGTCGCGGGGGTGGCACTTTGCGAGGACCACGAACACAGTCATTATCGACCATAACCACTACCTATAGTAGTTAAATCCCAAAGACTGCACTACATGTTGCGTCATGGGGGTGCAGTTTATCGTTTCAAATCGCTGTGTCAAATTTTGGATTTGCTAGCGCGTAACATTCGATGCGATCAAGGTTTGGGAGCAAGGGAAGGAATCCTACGTTTTCGGTTTCGAGCCCCTTCGACCAACCTTAACCTCCGATGTTTCTTGCGGTTAAGGAAATATGAAGGGGGCGATGGACACGTTGGGTCCTCGGATCGAATTTTTGAAAAAAACTTGGCTGTCCTGAAGCCCCGAGCCAACCCGTCATTTGGGGGGATTTTGGGAGGCCGATCCCCCGGATCCTTGCAACGGAGCCGCCCCCTCGGCCACGTTCGTGAAACGTTCATAACCAACAGGTGCGCCGAAGCGCGTTACCCAGACCCAATTCAGTAGGACGGCCCTCCCGGGCCGTCTTGCAACTTACCGTCGAATGGACCTCATTAAAGTGAACGGTTCTCTGAATCTCTGCCCGCGTTGACGGTCTTGTTCGCGAGGTCAGTTGGTTTCAGGGCCGAAAGAAAATCGATACCGGGTTATCAAGAGCACCCGTTGCGCTGCGGTGGCGGCACGCGATGTTCTGTCGCCCCGTCCGGGGCTTCGGGGGCGTGCGGGAGTTTACCCGGACCTATCGGTCCGGGCTGAAGTTCTGCCGGTCCTCCGGACCTCAAATCAACGATCCGGCCCTCCCGGGCCGTCTTTGCAACTTACCATCGACTGGACCATGTCAGACGCGGATCCGAGCGGCCGTGACGATTGTTTGGGTATAGCTACGGGGCGGTGGAGGAGAATTTATCTCGACAGAACCAAAGGGAGAGGAGTATCGTGTCGCGTAGCCTGCCTTGATTCCTTGGCTGCTCAAGGGCAACCCATTTCGCGAAGCACTCTCCATGACCCCGATCATCACCCTCGTTGTTATTGTTTTGTTCTCTTTGTTGGCGGTACGTATCGCGACGACCGCTTTGACGATGACAGGCCTCAGCTACGACACGGCAAGCTTCCAAAGCTATTCGGCCTTTTTTGGAGTCGGGTTCACGACCAGGGAGGCCGAGATGGTCGTGAATCATCCCGTCCGGAGACGTATCATTCGCGATCTGATTCTGGTTGGCAACATAGGCTTGACCTCTTCGTTGGCTACGATTATCGCTTCAATGATGCAGAACAGCACCGGGATTCACCCGTTGTTTTTCATTGCAGAGGTCTTCGTCGGTATCATGACGCTGTCGTATGTCAGCCGCATCACCTGGATCCGCAAGGCGATGGATCATGCAATCGAATACTCGCTAGTGAATGCCGGCTTGGTGCGGGCATTGGATTACGAATTATTGCTGCGAGTCGATCACGGCTACTGCGTTTCCGAATACCTGCTCGAAGCAGGCAATCCACTCATTGGCAGAATGCTCAAGGAATCCCGGCCCTGGGATCACGGAGTGGTCGTCCTGGCCATCCGCCGCGATGAACGAATCCTGCCGGGTATTCCCGGCCCCAGCGATCGCTTGATGGAGAGAGACGTACTGGTCTTGTACGGTGAAGAGCATTCCATCAAGCGATTGATGCAGAATCTGCCTCCGCTCACGGCCGCGACCTAGTTCTTCATTAGTTGCCTCACAAAGAAGTCGGTCATCGTGCGGTACTGATGGTAGGACTGTTGTGGATCCGAGATGCCATGTCGATTATTCGGGTACAGCATCAACTCGAACTGCTTGCCCGCCTTCTGAAGCGCATGCACCAGTTGCATCGTATTGGCCATATGCACGTTGTCATCGATTTCTCCGTGCAGCAGAAGCAACGCGCCGTGCAGATGGGAGGCCGCTTCTACGACTGAGCTCGATCGATACCCATCTGGATTGCTTTGCGGCGTGTCCATGTAACGTTCGGTGTAGATTGAATCGTAGTTGCGCCAATCAGTAACAGGGGCGCCGGCGATACCTGCCTTGAACATGGTCGAGTGGGTCAGCGCGTACGCGGTAAAGTAACCACCGTAGCTCCAACCCCAAAGTCCAATGCGTTCGGGATCAGCCCAATTCTGCCGACCGAGCCAATGCGCAGCGTCCTCGAGATCGGATAGCTCCACGGCCCCTAGGTTGCGATAGATCTTCCACGTATCGGAGTTGCCTTTGCCGAGCGCGGATCGATTGTCACACAACAGGACCGCGATGCCTTGATCGGCAAGGTAACGATGCCACAAATCGCTTCGGCGGGCCCAGGTGTTTTCCACGGTGGGAGCGGCGGGCCCACCGTACACATGGATGACGACAGGTACCCGTTGTGATGGCGCCTGCGCGATGCGCTGGGCTGGAGGTTTGTAGAGCATGGCCTGCATCAGTTGACCGTCCCGTGCCGGGATTTGCAGTAGTTCAACGCTCGACGTCTCGACGAAATCGAATCGATCACTCCGGTAGTTCCCGACGTACCGGATCATGTTGCCATCGGCGGCCCGGAGCCACACTTGCGGTGGTGTTTCCATGTCGCTCCAGGAATCGAAAAAGAATTGGCCATTGGGATGCACCGAGATGCGATGCGATCCCAATTGCGAAGAAACGAGCTGCACATCGCCGGTCTCGATCTGCAATCGCAACACATCCGAATTGGTCGGTGCTGAACGATGTCCAAGGAACCAAGCCGATTTCCCATCCTCCGTGATGGCGGAGATCTCTTTGACATCCCATTCCCCACTCGTCAACTGACGCCGCTCTCCTGATGCACTGATGTGACTGATGTGCCGTCGGCCTTGAGCATCATCATGCATCCAGAGAAAGCTTCCATCGGGGAGCCATCGAGGAACGTCGATCACGTCGATCCATGCTTTCGATTCCTCATGAGCGAGCGTTCGAACGTCTTGAGTAGCGACATCAAACAGCACAACGTCGAGCTTGTTCTGGATGCGGTTTTGGACCTGGAACACGACCTCGTTTCGGGAGTTCGGTTTCCAACCCACGCGCACAATCAATCGATCATCGATGGGGTAATGCTCGATCGGTACTTCGATATCCTTGCCTGTGGCGATCTCGACCACGCGCAACGTTACCAGTGGGTTATTCTGGCCGGCTTTGGGATAACGCATGTTCTCGATCTTCTGAGCGAAGGACAGTGAATTATCGACGACGAAGTTGGGGACCGGTGACTCATCCAAACGCAGGTATGCCAAATGCGTACCGTCGTCGTTCCACCAGAAGGCTTTGAATTGGCCTCGCCCGTAAACTTCCTCTTGGTAAACCCAATCGAGTTTGCCATTGAGGATTTCGCCACCACCGTCGGTCGTCAGCGCCTTGGCTTGACGCGTTTTGCAATCGACCACCCACAAATTTTGATCCCGCACAAAAGCGACATGGTCGCGAGTGGGACTGAGTTCCGCGAACTCTTCTTCATCGTCCGGCGTTTCGGTCAGGAGGCTAGCGGTATTGGTCTCGACGTCATAGAGGATGAGATCGCGCTTATGCTTAATGAGTGCCGACTGGAACTTGTTGTCAAACAGGCCGATCTGGCGGCCGTACGGAGCCGCGGCTCCATCCTCCAGTCCTGGGACTTTCCCCAAGGCTTCGACCATCTTGAGAGGCAATCCAAACGGCTTCATGGCCCCTGTCGCTGCGTCGACTTCGAACCATCGAGTCTCGCGCTGGATCAAATAACTCTCGCTATCCGGCAGCCATTTAGGCATCGATGAAGGCATGCCCGAGAAGGTAACGCGTTGCACCGGGTCGTACAGTTTCTCTAAGGTCAGTCGCTCGCCTCGGATATCCGAAGGTACCAACGTTCCAATCTCGAGGGGAGGCAAGACCTGGTGTTCGAGCGACTCGGGCAAGGCGCGCACGCGAAGCACTGGGAACTTTGTCCCTTCTCGCAATCCCGGATCGAAGAACCCCCAGCCCGCCAGTGACTCATCCGAGTGGGGTTCGAGGAGATAAGTGGCGAGGACACCCAACTTGTGGTCCGTTGGAATCAACCACCCCGGCCCAATCTCTTGAGAATCCGATTCCAATTCCACTTCGTAACGACTCATCTTCCGATACTGAAACTCATTGAGCTCTTTCCTGGACTTGATGCGATAACGATCGACCTCGGCAAGACCTTGTCCAGCGACATAATGCATGGGAACACCGTGCAACCTCAAACGGCTGGCTGCCCACGAGGCTTCCTCCGGTACGAAGTACCACTTCGGCGCATCGACTTGTAATGAAGCGACGCCGCGATTGACCAAGGTAACGCTATATTCGGTGGGCTTCAGTTCGGCAACGCGGTCTCGTTCCCTCGGGGAAGGGAACGGATTATCCGGATTGGGTTCTGGCCACGCGTACCCGGCTACTTGCTGATTGGGGGATTCGTCTGCCGCAATCTTGCCTTGAATGGCGACTTGTTTCGGAGACGGCGACGAAGTTGGGTTGAGCATCGGCTTGAGGAGGTCGGCATGTTGCGTCAAGGACTTGAGGCATTCTTCGATGAAGGCATACGAGACTTCGATGCGTCGCTCGTAACTGGCGTACGAGTAGGACTCCACCAAGATGCCCATCTTGCCTCGCAGTCCCATGTATTCGGTGCTGTAGCGAGGTTCGAAACCATAGGACTCCCAAACCGTGTGTTCACGATTGAAGTTGCCGTAGTAGAAAATCGGTGCTCCACGCTCGTTCATGAGTTTGGAAACCGAGGGCATCATGGTGCCTCGCATCCAATCGATAACCACTGGATTGGCGGCCGGGTTGTGGGGAACATCGTAGGTCAGGTCATAGCGATGCAGAGATCCGTTGGTCGTGTGCGCATCGAACAGCACATCCACATTCCAAGCATCCAGCATCCGAACCAATGAACGGACCTCGGGAGAGTCGAGTTTGACGAAGTCTCGATTCAAGTCCAATCCGACTGCATTCTCGCGTGTTCCCATCCCGAGCGCCGGGCCCTGCTGACCAGGTCGATGCAAGACTCCGACACGCTCATTGCCATCCGCGTTGAAGTTTGGAGCGATGACGATGACCGCTTTATCGAGATAGGGATGTGCCGTTTGGTTGTCTCCACCACGGGCCACGGCCAAATCGCGCGCCATGGCAAGCAGTGCTTCTTTACCGTCGCATTCACCGCTGTGAATGTTTCCAATCATTACGATCAGCAGGCGAGGATCATCTGCGGCGAGGGGGAGGGTAACGTTTTCTTCGCGCGACAGAACGAGTCCGAGCAGGGGCCGGTTCTCAACGGTCCGCCCATACTCCACCAACTTCGCATGCGAGCTCGAGGCATCGATGGCTTCGAGGAACTCTCGGACGTCCGATTCTCGCGAGGTGGCCATGAAATTGGACCGCTCGGCGATGGTCGCGGGAGCGGCCATGGTTCGGGATTTGGTGGTGTTTCGGGATTTCGCCGCGTCCTCCCATCCCGAAACGAGACCGACCGGCAGGGTAGCCGCGGTTACGGATATCAGGACGATTCGGAGTGAGAACATCAGTGAGGATCGGTACAGTCGATTCATGGATCGGGAAAACCCCCTTTTCCAAAGTGTGCGATCAAAGGATAACCATGTAGTCACGAGCGTCTGGAGCGGATAGTCTAATCCAAAGCTAATTGAGTTTACGAGCGTCAGCGTTAGGAGAATAAGAAAATGAGTATCAATGGATCATCAGTGGTTCGCGGGCTGCTCTTCGTGGCGACGGTTGCAGTCGGTTGCCTGGGAGCCGGTCTCGTGGCCCATGCCGAGAATCCCCGTGTGCTGCTGGAAACGAGCATGGGTGACATCGAAATCGAACTGTATGAGAAAGAAGCTCCCATCACGGTCGAGAACTTTTTGAAGTATGTCAAAAAAGGACATTACGATGGGACGATTTTCCATCGCATTATCCCGGACTTCGTCGTTCAGGGTGGGGGCATGACCGAGGACATGAAGGAGAAGGCGACCGACGACCCGATCAAGAATGAATCGAGCAATGGCTTGAAGAATGAGAAGATGACTCTGTCCATGGCTCGAACACGCAGTCCCCACAGCGCCACCTCCCAATTCTATATCAACCTCAAATACAATCGATCGCTGGATAAGGCTTATGCAGGTGACGGGGTTGGATATTGCGTCTTCGGAATTGTGGTGAAAGGTGAAGATGTCGTCGGGAAGATGGCCGTGGTTCCGACCACGAACCGCGGACCTCATTCCGATGTTCCCAGGGAACCAATCGTATTGAAGAAAGCCACGATCCTTAACGGCGAAAAGAACTAGATCATGCATTTCTCCCTGGACCGTCGCGCGTTTGGTTTGGCGGCAGCAGCCTCGGTGGCGGTTGCCTGTACTCCTCGAAGCGGAGCTCAGGATCCACCTGCAGATCCACCCAAGGATCCGCCGAAAGATCCTCCGAAAGGACCGGTCGAAGCTGCGTTCGAACGGGACTACGATGCACCGAGCTTCAAGCCTTCTTGGAAAAAGGAGCAGATCAACCGCACGTTGGCCCAGGACTTCGTGATCTTTGCTCACTCCGACTTGGAGATGGTGCAGAAGCTCGTCGAGCGCGAACCCGGGCTGGTCAACGCCGCGATCGACTGGGGTGGCGGCGATTGGGAGACCGCGTTGGGTGGAGCATCCCATATGGGTCGCCGAGACATCGTGGAGTACCTGCTCGGTCGAGGTGCCCGGAGCGATTTGTTTTGCGCAGCCATGCTGGGGCAGACCGACATTGTTCGCGCGTGGTTGACGTTGCAACCAGGATTGATCGATGCCAAAGGGCCCCACGGGTTTTCCCTTCACTTCCATGCACAAGTCGGAGGGGACGCGTCCAAGCAAACGCTCGACTATTTGCAGTCGGTTAAGCAGGTCGAACTCCGGCCGATTCCCTTCCTGAACCAAAAACCAGGATCAGGTAAGTCCTGAGACTTGACGCTACTCAGACAATGGGGACGATTTCTATCGAGACAGTCGTCCGTTCCTTTCTATATCGTTAACACCCCTTCGGAGCATTTCTACTATGGCCGTATTGGTCACCAAGCCCGCACCAGAATTCAAAGCCCAGGCCGTTCTCAAGGATGGCTCATTTGCCGAGCTGAGCCTGAGTCAATTCAAAGGAAAGTACGTTCTTCTGTTCTTCTACCCATTGGACTTCACCTTCGTTTGCCCCACAGAAATCATTGCGTTTTCGGATCGGGTCAAGGAATTCGAGGCCCTTGGAGTTCAGGTCATCGGCGTGTCGGTCGACAGTCATTATTCTCACTTGGCGTGGCGCAATACCCCCCGAACTCATGGCGGTATCGGCCAGATCGATTACCCCTTGGTGGCCGACCTGAACAAACAAATCGCTCGCGACTACGACGTTTTGCTCAACGATGCCGTCGCCCTGCGTGGCCTTTTCTTGATCGACAAAAACGGTGTGGTTCGACATCAAGTCGTCAATGACCTTCCCTTGGGTCGCTCGGTCGACGAAGCTCTGCGAATGGTCAAGGCTCTGCAATTCTTCGAGGCTAATGGCGAAGTATGCCCCGCTGATTGGAAGGAAGGAAAGCGGTCGATTAAGCCAACCGTGACCGGCAGCAAGGAGTTTTTCGATGCCGAGTACGCAGCCAAAGCGTAAGAAGCTTCGTCAAGCGGTTACATTACACCTCGATTTCTCGGTCATTTCCTTGATATGAGCCATCCTTCTGGGAAGTCGCCGCAGCAACTTTCCCACGTCGATTCGAGTGGTCACGCCCACATGGTCGATGTAGGAAACAAACCGGTAACGGTTCGCAGCGCGACTGCTTCCAGTCGGATTATCATGTCGGCAGAGGCCGCAGAAGCCATTCGTGGTAACGCTCTTGCCAAGGGTGATGCGATTTCGGTTGCGCGAATCGCCGCGATATCCGCGGTAAAGCAGACGAGCCAACTCATCCCTTTATGCCACGCCATCTCGATTGATGGTGTTGGCGTGGAGGAGCGTTGGGTCGACTCGGTTACGCTAGAATGGCGAGTAACAGTGCGGTCCACAGGTAAGACCGGGGTCGAGATGGAAGCGTTGACAGCCGCCAGCGTGGCGGCACTGACCATCTATGACATGTGCAAGTCGATCGACCGATCGATGGAGATCCAAATCGTGAAGCTGGTTGAGAAGACCGGTGGACAGCGAGGGGATTACCAGAGATCCGAGTGAGCAATTATGGAAACCACCGAAACTTCCCCCCACAGGATGTTTGCGGATACCTCTGGAACGGCGGCTGTTGAGCCGATGCGAGATTCCGACGCCTACCGCTACGCTTTTCAACATGCGATTGCCTGCATTGCATCTGGCATGGAACGTGTTGAAGACAAGATCCGTACGGAACTGCAAAGCCAGGATCCATTGGTGTCCGAGATGCTGCAGTATGTGGCGGGCCTCGGTGGCAAGCGTCTCCGTCCAGCACTTGCACTTTTGTCGGCGCGTTGGCTCGGCAAAGTAACGGACGAGACGGTTCGATTGGCGACCGTCGTTGAATTGGTTCACACCGCCACGTTGGTTCACGATGACATCTTGGACCACGCCACACTGCGCCGGCACAAACCCACGGTGCATGTTCGCTGGAATGTCCCCTCGAGCGTTCTCATCGGCGACTGGCTGTTTACCAATGCATACCGATTAGCCAATGAAGGGGAATCGACTTTGCCAGGTCGCTGGGTGGCTGTTGCCGCTCAACGCGTGTGCGAAGGTGAAATCCGACAA
>JALOQW010000009.1 GCA_025459275.1 Pirellula sp. | reverse complement strand
TGCCAGTGCCTGTGCATCCATATGACCGAGGGTGTCGGAGATCCCAAGCACGGTTCCAAGAAATCCGAGCATTGGCATGGCCCAACAGATGATTCGAATCATTCCGTGACTGGAGTGTTGGGTATCGCCATCGCGTTCAGCCAGTTCGCGGAGGTCCTCGTCCATTTGCTTCGTCGTGCGCCGCTTTATTTGACGCGTGATGAATTCTGTGACCCGTTGCCCAAACCAACTTAGGAGTATGCCAGACTTTTGCGATCGCCATAGAGTATCGAGCCATTGTCCCATCGCGACCGGATTCGTCAGTGTCCCTCCGTCGAGTTCATGGCGAGCTTCGACGATATGATTCAGGACACTTCCAGCCTCACGCGTTAAACGACGCTGATGGAACGCGGCCATGACCTTGTAAACCAGCGAACAACAGGCTACGCAGAAGAGCCACACCGAAGCAGCAGCGACCCAGTGGCACATCGCGTATCGTGTCAGGATCGGGTGAGCCAGCGATTTCATCTGGATCACCGTATAAAAAGCGCCGCAAAACAAACTGCCGATGACCGCAACGCGCAGCAGGGGAACCGAAAACGCTGCGTCCAATCGTTTGCGCTCAAACATGGTTGGCATTCCTTGCCGAGTTTCCAAAGGATTCGCTACTACCTGTCCATCTCCATGGAGACCGCGGAGAGGCTTCAAATCGGCTTGTAGCATTTGCACCCCTTCGACAGCAAGCCAGCTTCGCGGGATTGCTTGCATTGACACACGCTTACAAAGGAAGAACCTGGCAATTTAGACGGGATAGGTAACCGGGACCAAGATGAAGATCTTTCGACAATCGATGCATGTCGGCGGGGTATCGATCCGATAAACGATCGCACGGATGTTGACGATTGTAGGACGGACAATCACCATCCGGATTTCGATACAACGAAAGTATTCCCCAGGGGGAGATAGGCTTTCTCAAGGCGGTTGATCGTTGGGTGCGATGCGGTCAGACGCCTTGGGAAGGCCTTTTCTATTTTCTATTCAGATGCAACTCGCGATTGGGCTTGATCCCAGGCGAGTACGATCCGAATGTCGTCATAGGGGATCTGCTGCTGCAATTCCTCGAAGATCGGCTTCAAACGCTCCCGTCCCACCCGATTGGCGGCTTCAAGCACTTGGATTTGAGTTGCGTTGGGAATCCACGCATCGATCTGATGAATCTCTCCCGATTCGAGGAACTCAGCCAGATACTTGGTGATCGTTCCGTTCGACAGCTGTGTTTTGGCGGACACGTCAGCCAGAGGCATGCCCTGATCCAGACACTTTCGGACGGCTTCTCGATTTCTTGCTGCGACACTCGATCCGCCGATCGCAGATCTGGATCCGCGAAGGCTCGTTTCGCGAGATGAAGCTGCGATGGGAAGCGGTTGATCGAAAGACACCCCAGCATCCTGACAGTAGGATGCAATGGCTGCAAGCACTACTTCGCCGTAGGCATCCACTTTGGCTTGGCCAATTCCAGAAATGGCTAGCAGCCCCTCCCGAGTGGAGGGACGGCATGCGCTCAATTCCGCTAGTGAGCGATCGGACAGGATGATGTAGGGAGGAAGTTGCCGTTCCGCTGCGAGGTTCCTTCGTAGGGTGCGCAATGCCTCAAACAACTTTCGATCGTATTCGAAATCGTTCATCGCGCTGGGAGAGCGAGTTGTGCGCCGATCATTCTTGACCGCACTTTGAATCAACCTCGGTTCCGCAGCGCCAAACAGGATCTCTCTCGATGCTGCATTAAGTTTCAAGATCGGGTACTGATCCCCCTCCAACGTCACTGCACCTTGGCCGATGAGTTGGTAGATCCAATCCTTGAGCTGTCGCTTGGGTGTCTCCTTCATCAATCCATAAGTGCTCAGGCTGTGATGATTGCGGCGTTCAATGTCGGCTGTCGAGGAACCAGTAAGCACATCGACGATGTAGTTGACGCCAAACTTTTCACCGACTCGGCTAATGCACGAGAGGATCTTCTGCGCGACCTGTTTTGCGTTCTCGACGGAGTCCGTGTCACCCAAACAGACATCGCAGGCCTGGCAATTCGGAGCGGTATAGGATTCGCCGAAATATTCAGCCAACGCGCGATGCCGGCACACAGGGGTTCGGCAGTATCGGGCCATCTCCTCAAGTTGCGTTCGCTGAGCTTCGATCAGTGCTTCGGGAGCACCGGCTTCGATCAACGACCTTTCCGTCATTCGCTTGAGAGCGATCATGTCACCCATGCTGAAGAGCAAGACACATTCGGCGGGTTCTCCATCCCTGCCCGCGCGGCCCGTCTCTTGTTGGTAATGTTCAATGGTCTTCGGCATGCAGGTATGGACGACGAATCGAACATCCGGTCGGTCGATCCCCATGCCAAATGCCACTGTCGCGACGACCACATCGGCGGTTTCATTGATGAATGCATCCTGAGCTCGCTTGCGTTCATCGGCACTCAAGCCGGCATGATACGGCACAACGCTGTATCCATGCACCCCCAAGATTTGGCACAGAGATTCGACATCCGTGCGACGCAGGCAGTAGACAATTCCCCCTTGTCCCCGATAGCGATCGAGGACTTCTCGGACTTGATCCACGATATCGGACTGGGGCAGGATGCGATAAGTCAAATTCGGGCGGTCAAAGGAACTGACCAAGACCTTAGGAGATCGCAACTGCAGCTGTTCCACAATGTCTTGGCGAACCTTGGGAGTGGCCGTTGCGGTAAACGCATGGATAGATGCCTCTGGAAACACCTTGCGAATCTGGGCCAACTGCCGATACTCCGGTCGGAAATCATGCCCCCACTGCGAAACGCAATGAGCTTCATCGACTGCGATCGTATGAATCGTGTTTCCTTGGACGAGCTTTACAAAACCAGGATCAACCAATCGCTCTGGGGACACAAACAGCAACTTCAATTGTCGGTTGGCGAGTCGATCAACGATGCGTCGTTTTTCGTCGAGCGCTAACGAACTATCGATTCGAGCGGCGGGTACACCGCATGACTCCAGAGAATCGACCTGATCCTTCATGAGAGCGATGAGGGGCGAGACCACCAACGTTAATCCGCCACGGAACACGGCAGGAGCCTGATAGCACAGCGACTTGCCCCCACCGGTAGGCATCACAACCAACGAATCATGACCCGCGAGATTCGCTGCGATGGCATCGGACTGCATCCCTCGAAGCTCTTCAAATCCCCACACCTCTTTGAGCATGGAGTAAAACGAATCTGGGATACTGGCAGTATCCATGAAATCAGTGTCGGTTGTGGGCATGGCAATACGACGAGCGAATCACGAACGAAAAGAAACAGATCCTGAGGGGACCTATTCTACAATTCTTCGATGCTGTGAACGATGCGGTCGACGATTTCGTCCGTCGTCTTGGGATTGAAAAAGACAGCTTTCCAAGCCGGGATCTCGATCCCATGCGGGCAATACCCAAAATTGGTCGTAAAGCCGAGTCTCGCGTCGAGAGCCGGGTCCATCATCTTCAGACGTTTATCAAACAAATGCCGAATTTCTCGAACATAGCGATCTCTCTGTTCCGCAGTCAGCTCGTTGTGGACCAAACGCTGGTAAATCTCCTCCGCGTTCCTCCCCTTGGGAAGGACCCACCAATTCACGCTCGGCCCATGAGTGCCAGCATTGAGGACCTTGCAATAATCGAGATGAGCCAGTCGGTCCTTCAATCGCTGAGCCAGCTCCAATGAACGAGCCACCAGCATCTGCCAACCAGTCAATCCGATCCCGTTGAGCGAGGCGATGGCAACGTAAGGGCCAATCGCTGGACGGGAGCATTCCAGCGTGAAGAGGGCTGGATCGCGACGCGCATCGGCATCAGAGAAGTAAGGAGTATCGCTGACCGATCGCACTAAGTACTTGAGGTCCTCTCGTCGATTCACAATGAAGGCGCTCGACGGATAATGCCCTCGCCCCATCTTGTGAAAGTCGATGGTCACACTATCGGCATATCGCAATCCGACGTTCATCTGCTGGGCATGTCGCACCAATGCTTGAACCTTAGACTCCAGCTTCAACGGATTCTGCTTCAAGTCGTAGTCGGTCAACATCGACATGGCCCAACCGACGGCGGCATCGACATGAATCTGAGGCATAGGAACATCGAACTCCTTGCACTTCCGTTCCATGCACTCGCGGATGGCTCGGACGTCATCAATCCCAAAGCCGTCGGTGCTTCCAAAGGTGGCACACACATACGCGATCTTTACTCCATCGCGGAGCAAGGCATCGACCTGGCTCTCCAGCAGATCGATCCGCATTCCCAGATTTTCATCGGTGGGAATCGAAACCAGGTTCTCGGTGCCGATCCCAAGCCAACCGGCTACGGTTTGATTGGAATAGTGACCTGCTTCGGAGCAGATCCCGACGATGCGATGTCCTCCAAGCCCTGTGCGCATCGCCCCTGGCAGGACACGCTCCAATCCGATCTTGCCTCCATACAAATTGGAGATCGTGCCACCGATCGTAAAGACACCCCACGGATCGATCGTGTGATAGAAGATCAAATTCGCCAGCGTCGTAATGGCTTTCACTTCCAATTCGTTGGATCGCTGGCTGTATCGATCGGTGCAGAGGTTTGGGTTCTTCAACAAACAAGCCAACGCGCCGATGAGTGAGGCTTGATTGGCCGGTCCTCGCACATTCTCTAGGTGCAGCGGGTTGTTCCAGCTATCGGTCCCCCAGAAATAGGGAAAGACGGCATCGCGCGCATCTTTGAGGTTGCCCGGCAGCACATGAATCTCCGGATTGGCGCGGGCCGTTTCGTAGTTCTGACTCATGATCTGTGCGGGAGTCAGCGATTTCTCTGCCGCGACCGCAGACAGTAGCTCGGAGAAGATCTGAGCGATATCGCTTTGATTCCATTCAAAGAACGTGTTGACCACGTCCTGATAT
This sequence comes from Pirellula sp., assembly GCA_025459275.1. Lineage (GTDB taxonomy): Bacteria > Planctomycetota > Planctomycetia > Pirellulales > Pirellulaceae > JBKCUI01. The sequence goes on along the minus strand of JALOQW010000009.1, from coordinate 21,603 downwards.
TTTTGTCGATCCATGTTACTTTTGTTTTCCCTGTCCACTCAAGTAGGCTTGTCGGTCCGCATCGATGGTTGTCCATTGTACTTCCAAGTGGGTATCCGTTAGCCAATGGGCGGCTTGCAGCAAGAGCGCGCGAAACATCGGCTGCTCAAAGTCGCTTTCATGCCCGAGGGACGTATAAAACGTCTTGCCCGAGTCGCTTCGAACAAACGTCCATGCGACCGGTTGACCGGGTTGATTGGGAATGGTCCCTTCCCACACGACACGCGTACCAGGACGGAGCGGTCGCACTCGATAGAGTGAACCGCGACTCTTGTACATTTCCCCTAGGAGGTTCTGCGATTCGGGAACCAAGGATTCGAAACCCGATGACATAGGATCTTCACTTTTTGTCACGAGGGTGATTTCGTCATTGCCGTGATGGCCAACGTAGTTTCCTCCCAGAACGTCCGCGTCGAATTCAGGCCATTGCATCAGGCCAGGCGAGGGTGCGTTCTCGCGAAGACTGAAGGCATGACTGGCGGTTCGGATCCCTAGGATCGGCCCACCTCGCTCGACAAAGGCCTTGATGCGATGTAGGGCATCGGCGCGAAGTGGGCGACGGCGAACGCTCACGAGGAGGGCATCGGCCTGCTCCAGGGCTTCGATTCCAGGGAACGTGCCTGGTTGCGAAAGATCTTCAAAGACGAAACTCACTTCACAAGATTTTGCAAGATGAATGCGAGCCCATTCCACCAAGGTCTTCTCGGTGTGGTATTCATCTTCGGAAATCATGATGATCCAATGAGGGCGCCGATCCTTGGAGAATCGGAAGGGTTTGCCCCCAAGAATCTGATCGCTCGTCATCGTCTGGCAAACCGCTCGTTCGACATGATCAACGACGAGATCGGTTCCAGTAAAGTGATTCACGTAGGGCCAGCGCTGCGGGTTGTACATCGTATCGGTCAAGTCACGGACCAGTACCACATGGAAACCATGTTCACGGAGCTGTCTCAACCCGAATGGTCGTCCGAGGACGCACATATTCGTATGAACACCGCAAACGAGGACATGCTCGATGCCGTGGTGTTTCAGGATATGCCAGATCTCAGTCCCGGAGTCGCTGATGTAATCGCGATCCGAATCGATACCGATGGCGGGAGTCTGCATCAGCCAAGGGGTCTTGGGCTTGCGGCCCATGGCGGCCAACATCGCATGCCACTGTTCATGTTCGAGAAGGTCATCGTCCTCGCCACCATCGGATTGATCGACCGGGTACGGAAATCCGGTTTCGCTCTCGATCGAGTTGCACCAGTCACGAATGGTAACCGGGGCATGGGCAAGTTGCGGAACGGATCGAGCGCGGTGACGTGCTGGATGGTCCGCATAGGCTTCCATACATTCGCTTGGGGCATGGACAATCGTGGCTCCCATGCTTCGCATTTGCTCGGCAAACGCATCGATGCGCGGTGCGACTTCGGTCACGCGGCGTACTGCGTTCAAGCAATGATGCGAGTCCCACACATCGCAGATGATGACAGCCACCTTCTCACTGGACCAGGACTCCGACTCGATCACGCGATGAAATCGACCGCTGCCCGCTTCGACCGGAATCTGCTTCCTCAAGTCAACGGTGAATTCCGACGGCTGCTCCGCATGCAAGTGGGGCTGAGTCGCCGAGGGGAGTGAGCCAAGGATTAGCGCAAACAGTAGTGTTGGAATACGACAGGCCTGCATGGATGGGTCCTCTCAGTTGCAAGGTAACGGCAGTCATGGGGACGGTGGCTCGTTGCGATCCCAGCGAATCCCCACTAAACTGCCTCCGCACAAAGGAATCAGCAATCCGAAGTATACGCAAAAGAATTGATCATGATGCCACTCCACCAAGAAGAATGTCGTTGGGGAATTTTGTCCACTGCAGCCATTGCCAAGAAGAACTGGCGGGCCATCGCCAAGACACGCATTGGGCGTGTCGCAGGTGTCGCAAGTCGCGATGTCGCATCTGCGGAGGCGTTCATTCGGGAGTGTCAAGCGAGCTGTCCACAAAAATCATCCCCTAAAGCCTACGGTAGTTACCAGGCATTGCTCGAGGACCCGCAGATTGACGCAGTGTATATCCCCTTGCCAACGGCCCTACGCAAGGAATGGATTTTGAAGGCCGCTCGTCATGGCAAACATGTGCTCGCGGAAAAACCATCCGCTCTCACCGCGCATGAGTTAGAAGAAGTTCTTGAAGAATGCCGAAAGCACAACGTGCAATACATGGATGGGGTTATGTTCATGCACAGTGGACGGCTCCCAAAGCTCCGAAACGTCCTGGACGACTCCGAGCGAATAGGGAACGTGCGGAGGATCGCAACCCATTTCTCCTTTTATGGCGACGAAAACTTCCGGAGTCAGAACATCCGATCCAATTCCCTGTATGAACCTCATGGATGCTTGGGGGATCTCGGTTGGTACAACATTCGATTCATCCTGTGGGCCAACGGTTGGCGTGAACCAACGAAAGTCACGGCCACGTGTCTGTCAACCATCCAAGGCAAGGGGAGCCCTAAACCGGTCCCATCGGAGCTCTCGGCAGAACTGTGGTTCGACAACGGAGTGTCAGCCAGCTTCTACTGCTCTTTCATCACACAGAACCAGCAGTGGGTCCATATCAGTGGCGATCGAGGTTGCGTCTGGATCGATGACTTTGTTCTTCCGTTCTACGGATCGGAAGTAGGATTCGACGTTCAGCGTCCGGAATTTCTTGTCGAGGGTTGCGATTTCCACATGCATCGCCGCAGCGAGCGTGTGTCGCTCGCTGAATATGCCGCAGGCTTCCCCGGAGCTCAAGAAGTCAACATGTTCGAAGACTTCCACACTGCATTGAGAGGGGACAAGCCCGATCCTCAATGGGGAGCCATGACCATGGCAACGCAGCGCGTGATCGATGCCGCATTCCAAGCCGCCGGCTTCTCGCACTCCTAGTCAAACGTCGGCCACATTCTAACCACACCGGCTCCCCGCGATTCTAGCGGTACGGCGCAAGCCGTCCGGTCCGTTCTAAGCGGTACGGCGCAAGCCGTCCGGTTCGTTCTAGCGGTACGGCGCAAGCCGTCCGGTGCCGCGATACGAAGTGAGTAGTCAGAGACTGCGCGCCCGTCTAAAGAGTTGACTGCATGACGGACCGGTGGACTCGCGCCCAGCCGCTTTCAGAATCCTCGTCCTCCGAGCCAAAGACACCTATCCCCGCGATTACTCATGTGCCCAATAATCGATCACTTGGACCTTGTCCAAGTGCGGCTTGAGGACATCCACGAACGCCTTGTGGGCCGGATGAGGCAAATAAACCGTTCGATCCTGTTCGGATTTGAAGGTGATCAAAAAGAGATGGGTGAATCCGTTCGCGAGCCCTTCGGGACTGTTGTCGGTTCCGTATTCGAAGGCCGCGATCTCGGGGATCTTCGTTTTGAGCCCTCGAAAGGCATCGACCACCTTGGCCACATCCGCATCAGCGGTGCCATCCTTGAACTTGAACATGACCACATGCCTTAGCAATTTCATGGGCTCTTCCTTTGCATTCATTGATCCACTAATCATCAGCCATCCGATCGCCAAGCCGGGGACTGCTAACAACATCCAACCGCGAAACGAACGTTGAAGCCACGAGGGAGCGGAGTTCAAGAGATTCATGATTCCCGTCATTTCTAGAAAAAGTGAGTTCGAAGGATCGTCCATACTGCACCCGAGTGCCGCATTGCGAACCCTTCGATTATATTGGTTTCCTCGTCGGTCGGGTTATCCGAACGTCCCCTCTCCAGAAGGATTCAACGATTCCATGAAACCACACCGAACCCTTTGCCTTGCTCTTGCCCTTACAGCATGGATGACAACCTCATTGATGGGGCAAACCGTTGGGGAGCATGGCTATCCGTACGCTCCAGACAAGCCACTCGCCGGTGAGCTTGAGATCGTTGGATCCACCTTGATGCAACAGGTCGGCTCGTTGTGGCTGAGCAAGTTTCAAGAAACCCATCCCGACGTGCAGGGTACGATCGATTGCCGAGGGTCGGAATCCTCGCTCCCACAAATGACGTCGGCCAAGCCGATTCTCGGGATGCTGAGCCGCAAAATATCCGATGAAGAACTGTCACAACTTGCTCAGTCCACCAAACAGAAGTTCCAGACGGTGATCGTGGGTTACGACATCTTGGCGGTCATCGTGCATCCCGATAATCCTATCGAAGCACTCCCTTGGAATTGGGGAAATGAGTCGTTATGGAACCAAGGCTCTGGCAAGCGTGTCGCGCGCTGGAGCGATCTTGGGGACGCGACGAAGCTGGGGAAGGATCAATTCCAAATATATCTCCCAAGCAAAGAGCATGGTCTGCGATCCATGGCGGAACGCTTTCTGATGCGCGATTTGGATGCGAGTCAGGTTGCGATTCAAGAGCTACCTAATCCCGCAGATATCTCAGATGCTGTCAGCAAGGACCAGGCATCGATCGCGCTTGTCAGCGCGACGCGAGCCAAATCCAAGAAAGTTAAACCGGTCCCGATCCAAGTATCGGGGACTCTTGCCGTCTCACCCCTGGACAGCCAGTGCATCGCCGAAGGTTACCCGCTCGTGCGAGAACTGAGTTTGTTTTTTGCCGTGGATGATGGGGGAGCGCGCAACCCATTGGTTGAGGAGTTTCTCGCGTTTGTGCTAAGCCGGAGTGGACAACGGATCATGACCTATGATGGATTCCTGCCTCTAACCCCATCCTCTCTCGAAGAACAACGCGAGAAATTAGGCTGGGAAGTAATCAAGTAGATGCACCGAAGGAGTAGACTCATGCAGCGCTTTTTGAACTTTGCTTGGCTGCGGTGGATCCCGTGCTTTGTGATCTGCTTGATCCAAGGTGTCCACGGCCAGGATTTTAGGGATCGAGAGACTGATTTTCCAAATGCTGGTGTCCAAGCCCAGTCACGGTATCTTCCCCCTATCCAACCAACTCCGTCTCAGTTTCGATTAGGGATTCAATCGCGAAACACCGCAACGGGAGTGGTCATCCTAAGGGTGGTCCCCGGCTCGGTCGCGCAACGTATCGGATTGGAAGCAGGGGATACGATTCTGACGGTCAGCGGATATCAGGTGGGGATGGTCGAGGGCCGTATCTACGATGTGGGGGACGAGATTTCACGACGCATGAACCGCCAAGGATCCGCGACGCTCTTGGTCTTGAACAACCGAAACGGTCAACTGGTCAATATCCCAGTCGAAACCGACGTGGCTCCCGATGCTGCTGTACTTGGAACGGTCATGACGAATGATCGCCAGTCGGTGTTTCCTAGCATGATGCTGGATTTGCGCATCATCGATGTGACCCATCCTCAATGGCGCGATGTCACGATTGCGGAGTCGCAGCTGGCTGTCACCGGAAGGTGGCCGATGTCGTTTCGATTGGATTACGATCCGACCGTCGTTCGTCCCAATCATCGCTATGCCATCGAAGCGCAAATCTCGTATCTTGGGCAAGTCATCCAACGAACGGCCTCGCCGGTACCAGTGAATCTGGCTGGAGCATCGCCACGCGTCGCTCTGAAATTGGACTCTGTCCAATCCCTTCCAGGCCAGCCCTTTCCGGGTGGTGGGGCCGGAGGCGGTTCCGGCTTACCAGTCGATCAAGTCGATGGCTGGTACTTGCAATTCCTCGGACGCAACTTGACCGACCGGGAACGATCGGTTTGGCAGCGGGAGCTATCGCGTGGAAAGCCGTTGGATGAAATTCTCGGAACCATCCTCGGAAGCTCAGAGTACCACGAACGCTTTCGAGGAAACCAACGTGCCTACATCGCCGATGTATTCCAGTCGTTGTACGGCCGAACACCTACCCCACAAGAGATTCAGCGATGGCAGACTCGACTGGCTCAGCTTCGCGATGATCGATTCAAAATGGTGCGGGAAATGCAACGTGAAAGTGGTCGCTGAACCATCGATGCCAAGGACCTAAGGCTGATGCGACAACCCTGGAGAGACAAGCTAGCGGTGCTTTCGGGTGGCAGCTCCGGCCTTGGATTGCACATTGCTATGGCCCTTGCTGAGCAAGGCGCAAAGCTTGTCGTCATTGGGCGAGACCAAGAACGACTCGAACAGGCTGCCAAGAAGGCGAAAGCGGTGGGCGCCAAGAGCGTTGACGTTTTCGCATTCGATGTAGCTGATGAAACGGTGTGGCAAAGCGATAGTGAAGAGATCGTCCGCTGGCGATCTTTCATCGAATCGAACCAGCTCGATTTGCTGTTGAATGTGGTCGGACGCTCGGACCGAGGTATGTTGTCCTCGTTAAACGCTGGGGATGTGTTGTCCCAGTTACAAACGAATGTCCTCTCCACCTTTCTTATGACCAAGGCATGCATGCCGAGTTTGTCGCAAGCGCGTGGTACCGTGGTAAACATTGGATCGTTGGCCGGGATTTTGTCCGGGCCAGGGATGGGGGGCTACTCGCTATCCAAGCACGCGTTGGTCGGTATGCATCGACAATGGCGACTGGAAGCCCATGACACTGGAGTTCATTTCATGCTGGTATGCCCCGGCCCGATCTCCAGAGAAGAGTCTAGCGGACGCTACGATGCCTTGGCCGAGTCACGAGGCTTGGACAGCAAGCATGCTCGCCCAGGTGGCGGCGTCGATTTGAAACGATTGGATCCCAAAGAGCTGGCAACTCTGATCCTCGATGGAGCAGCTCGACGTCAAATGGAGTTGGTGGTTCCAGGCAAAGCAAGGTATCTTGCGGCGCTGATGGCTCTGTGGCCGAGTTGGGCTGACCAGATTCTTCGCAAACGATTTCAGCGTGATTGAATCTTGGTGTAGCGCGCGTCGCAATCTTCGATCTTGAATCGAACGCACAGAATGTATGGGGACTCTCCTTCAGCCCAATGGCCGTATGTGGTCGTCACGATTGTGCCATCGGGAAGAATCTCCACACCGGGATACGCGCAATCGAATCCGCGATAGTTCTTCTTGAGACGGATTCGATACTGTCCAGGCAGCCCCTGTTGAAGGTCGTCATACGTACCAACCCACGCGACCCAGTCCCCTTGAGTCTCAGACCGATTGTCCTTGCGAGGAACGTCTCGAAACGAAATGAACAAGCGACCGTCGGGCAAGTACTTGGCAACATGCCGATCGCCGGTCAATGCGTCCGGCAATGGGACTGGTTCTGTCCAACTTTCCCCTTCGTTTCGCGAGAACATGATGTGCGAGTTTCGAACACGACGATTCTCGCGTAACAGCAATGCGATCTCGCGGTTATCAGGAGAGAAGACGGCACCGGGCTCACATAAGTGAACATCAGAAGAAGTTTGCAGTGTCTTGGGCGTTTTCCAAGTTTGTCCACCATCGTCCGAGCGTGTTGCGTACAGAGTGAATCGCCCCTTTTCCATAGATGGTTTCGCAGAGAAGTATCGACCATCGTCATGAAAGAATGCCCAGTAGGAACCAGGCTTCGAGAGGATAGGAACGACCGATCCCATGGCGACAATGCCACCCCAATCGCCTACCGCTTTCAGCTCAGACCACTGAGCTCCGTCGTCCTCGCTGATCGCTACTCGAACCGGATATAGGCCGCTGAAGAGAATCAAACGTTTGGTACCTTGAGCATCGATCGTTCGATGGATCGTCGGCGTCTCTAACGACGTTTCCCAATTCTTTGGGGTCGGTAGTCGTTCCGACCAAGTCTTCCCGCCATCGTTGCTCCGCTTGTACTGGATGGCTCCGCGACCGTGTCCTTTGGGATAGACACAGAGGATGGTCTGGCCATCTTCGAGCAGGACGGTTGTAGGATGCCCCAGGTACTGACCTGGCTCACGATCCACGACCACTTGCCAGTCCGATTCTTGATCCAGATCAACGGTTGGGATCCCTTGTCCTTGGGAATAGCCTGCGTGGAGCCCTGCGCAAAGGACCGAGATGACCATGCACGCCAGCCATCGTGTCGAGGAACCGTGAGTGGAAGGCCGATCCATCGAGGGGGAGAAACGAGACAAGTACGCAATAAACATCGGCTGCGATCCTTCGGGAGAAAGCCTCCATTCTAACCGCCTGGCATGCAAGAAGTAATATGCATCGCGTGTCCAAAGTCGCAGATCGCTCCGCCGATCTGCCCCTCGCCCCAGTTCGCTCGCGCAATTCTGAGCATCTCCTCGTTGCTGTGTCGGTGTCGGCTTTAAGACGGGAGGACCGGTAGCCCCCCAAGCCCGGATCGAGCGACAGAACAGGACAGAATAGGGCCCATGCTGATTGAGAGTCATCGTCCAACAACGAGCTGTAAACGGATCACGACCCTGGCTTCTTGGTGCGGCTAGTGAAGTAGAGTCCCAGCAATGTTTCTGTTCCGGTTGGAGGCTCACCTGAAATCAATCCTTGATCCACAGCATCCGCCTGGGCAGACTCGCAGCTTCGTCCGCAAGAAGCAGAGGAACAAGGAACAAATTCGTGCACCAAGTTTTCGATAGGCTCGGCTTTCCTACAGTATGCCAACTCCTCGCCAATGCGCGTTTTGTCGACGCCGCCCTCCCGGTTGATTGATAGCGGTTTCCTACGAAAATGACAGTGCGAAGAGGGGTAATCCATGGGGTGCGGCGTGGTTGTAGCAGTGGATGGGGCCGCATAGACTCAACGGAGGCGGTAAGGATTACCAATCGCTTGAGCACCGTTCGCCCGAAAGAAGTTCTTTTATGGACAACCCCTACTCAACGCAATCCACTACGGAAACGCCGAGAGAGGCGTCAGGTCGTTCGGCGCCGGCATGGATCGCTCTCGCTTCCGTCGGGGCCATCGTTGCGAATTACACGACGACCACTTCGATGCCGAGTGAACTTTGGGATGTCTTCGCTCACGTCGTTCTTCTGACCGCGCCCGTGCCCCTTTTCCTCCATTCGTCCAACCTGATTGCGTCACTCTACCGGAAAGCACCTTCGATAAATCGCTGGTTGTACCTCGCTTTACTCCCCATGCCGGTGTCCTTCGTCGTCTCCATCAGCTCCTACTTCTCCAACAACCCGTTCGAAACGTTCGCAGCCGAAAATCGCTTCTTTGGCCCGTATGCATGGGCGCTATGGGCATGGCTGATCGTGCTTGGATTACTGCCTTTTCTCGAATTCGTCCCAACAATCCACCGTTCGCGGTTGGCAACCATCCTGCTGTCGTTGACGGCTATCGGATTCCAAGTGCATAATGCCTACTGGGTTTGGCAGATTTGCCATATGAAACCGTGATTTGCATATGATCAAGTCGGTGCACCGAAGTGCTCGTTCGGCAGCCTTTTGTCTTTCTATCCTACAGGTTCGATTGCAGGCCATAATGACCACCAAATCAACTCCATGCGATTCTGGTGGGGAATCGAATCCACCAACTCAGTTATCTGCATTGGATTGGCGAGTTTGGTTCTTGGGATATGGACTCGGAGGATGCTCTGGCCTGTGCGCTTGTGTTGGACTTTGGAGCATTCTAATTGACGACAGCCCGGTCTTTGGATCGATCGCGTTGCTGATCTCTATGGCGCATGGCGGTTTACTCACCCTAACATGGCTTAAACGCTCAACCGTGCACGCAGGAATCGCAACAACAATCTGCTTCTTGGTTGGAGCCATTGGCATCCTGTCCGTCGCTTGGCTCATGAAGGCGAGTGGATCCCGTGTTCCTGCCTTGGGTTCGTTGTACTCCCTGGCATTAATGAGTGCCATCATGGCGTTCGCTGTTCCATTGCTGATGCACCAAGGAAGCGGCAGAGTCGAGTCGTGATTCAATGTCACCGGATGGCTTGCGCCATACCGCTTCGATGAAGAGTCACCGGACGGCTCGCGCCGTTCCGCTTAGGATTTGACAACCTTTCGCGAGTTCTATCTCAGAATTCGACGAGGCGTTGGAGTTGCTCTCCGGTCATGCGGTGGGCGGCATCGTGGGGGCACGAATGGACGCAGCGTGGGGTTCCGCCGATGCTCTTGCATTGATCGCAAGTGGTAGCCTTCTGTCGAATGACCGGAATGCGTTTGCCATTCTCCACGCGATACCCCTCTTGATGCCCCGTCATGGTGATGTTGCCATATGGGCAATTCGTCGCGCATTGACCGCAGCCTATACAGTGATCCTCGATGACGATCTCTTTGTCCCCTTCGCGGAAGATCGCATTCACAGGGCAACCGACCAAACAGTAAGGATCCGTGCACGAACGACAACTCGTCGCCACCAGAAACTGCTCGAAGCGAAGCCCCTCGCGTATCAGCCGCGATTCGCCACCATGAGCATCAGCGCACGCCTTAGTGCACTCGTCGCAGCGCGTGCACGATTCCAAATCGAGTACGAGGAGACTTTGAGCATTGTACAAGCCTTGAGCGACGTACTGGGTCTTCGTGGTCGAAAGACGGCTATCGGACTGGGCATCACGTGCCAATAACATCTGGGCCCGATCGAGCAACACTTGCTTGAACTCCGGATTGCGATCGGCGATCTGCTTTAACTGTTGCCCTCGTATACGTACGAGTTCGACGTGATCCAGCGCGGAACAGGTCGAAGTCCGGACCCCAGCCTCATACTTCAGACTCTTGAGCTGATCCGACAGCTCGTCCGAATAAAGACGAGACAGCGCGGCGACCTCTCCAAAGACCCCGATCTGGCCATCGAGATTCCCAGGACCGATGTAGCTGATCACCTGATCTTGAACTCCCGCACGGCGGCTGACTTTGACATAGCCCAGTCGCACCAAGAAGAGATCGTCGCCAACTTCTCCTTGGCTAAAGATGGGGCGACCAGGTTCGACACTCATCAGCTCGACTTCCTCTGCCAACAACCGAGCTTCCTCAACCGAGAGAGATTCCAGGATGGGCAATCGCTGCAAATCCGAATTGAGAGCATGCCGTCGATATGCCTCGTTCAATATGCGGCGACTGGATTGATTGCGTTGCAACATGTAGAGGACGTTACTCCCGATTTCAATCACCTCCGATTCCTCGATCGCGACGACCGTCGCGGACCTGGGATATCGATTGAGGCATGCCATTTCGCCAAGAATGACATCCTCCACCCCTCGAATCAATTTGGCTGAAGAGGATGGCATGGTTGCATCGCTCCCGGTAGCCAAGACAGGCACACTTCCAAACGCACTCGATCGCAACCACTTGGACCAGGAGAATCGCTGCGATGAGGCCTGGGAGTCACGCCCTTTCTTGCGCTGCGCAGACTTGGCGAATTGGATTTCGAACTTCCCTTTTTGGATCAAGAAGGCCGTTGCGCCGTACTCCCCTTCTCGGCACAGCACATCTCCCGGCGCCAACGTGCGTCGGACGCAAGATCCACCATTGAATTGCAGAAATTTGTATGGTATCCCCGAAAAGATTGGGATGTCGAGCATCTGCTCAGGGGACAACACTTCTGCTTGATTTCGTTGTGTTTTCGTATTCGGACGATCGTCGAGGAGTCTCTCTCGCTGGCGATCCAGAATCGCCTCTCGGAACTGCAAGGCATCGGTTGGGCATGAGATGACGCATTCACCGCAGCTGACACAAGAGCTCTCAAGCATGGGAAGATCCGTGTCAAAGGCTATTCTCGCTCGGTAGCCTTTCCCGTCGCGCGCTATGACATCATTCTGTTTGATGTCGTTGCATGCTCTTGTGCAACGCTGGCACAGAATGCATGCGTCGTGATTGACCGCGATGATCTCGGATGAATCGTCTTTGCCTCGACGTAGAGCCAACTCGCTCGGAGGAAATCGAAGCTGCGACACGTTAGGCAGGAATCGTCGTACCAATTGCTTCAGCTCATTGGGCTCGTGCTTGGACGACTCGTGCTTTGGCGTTGGTTCGGACAGCTGGACACGTTCGGCCTCGGTAAGATGTTCAGATGCCAGGAGTTCGACGATCGTGGCTACGGAATCTCGGATCGTATCGACGGCTTTGGGGTTCGCTTGACTTGCCAGGGTCGTCACGATCATGCCTTGCTTGACATGGTAAGTGCACGACGAGACGAGGTCTTTCTTAACACGTCCGCTTTTGCGTCGCTCCTCAATCTCGACCAGGCAAACGCGGCATGCACCAACAGGTTCCAGATGCTCTCGATGGCACAACGTAGGAACAGGATGAACATCCCCGACCTGCTTGACGTAAGCTTGCGAAACCGCATCGTAAATCGTGGTCGCACGTGGAATGAGTTCGCCACGGTCGTTGACCATGACGATGCCTTGTGAATTCCGCATGGGTACGGCCTTCTTCACGGTCATCGCGACGCCATCGATGGTCAGTTGTACGTCTTCATCGAGATCCTGCAGCGTGGCATCTGCGGCACGGATTAATTGGCCTTCGATATCGCGTGCGAAGAGGGCTTCTTCGCGTGCGCTGATGTACTCGAATCCGTCCAACAAGGTGTTCTCGTCAGCCATGTTTCTACTCCGATCACCTGTCAGACTTGAAGAAGTATTGGAGATAGGTTCGTAGCGGCTCGCTGGCTACCTGACCGAGGCCGCATATGCTGGTGGTTCGCATAACCTTGGCCAGTGCATCAACGTTTTTTCGCATTTCCATGTCATCGGCCTTCGAAGGATCGGCTAGCAGCGTCGCCATATCCACCATCTTTCGGGAGCCCAGTCGACAAGGCACGCACTTACCACACGATTCACGCTGGTAGAACTGCGTACATGACAATGCTTGTTCCAACATATCGGCTTCGGACCCATAAACAATGATGCCGGCACCCAGCATGAATCCAAGTTCGCGCGACGCATCAATATCCAATGGCAACAATCGAATATCCGTGGGTGATGTGGCCAGCGCTGGGTATTTCAACTCGTCGGTCTCTTTTCCATCGCGATCAAGAATCTTTGGCATGCGCAGCGATTTGGCAGGGAGCAATGCAGGAAGGAATCCACCGGAGGGACCGCTCAGCGCCACTGCTTGCAAGGCTTGCCCCGGTAGCATGCCTCCTGCGTACTCGTCGATCAGTTCGCCGAGCAGTGTCCCACAAGGCACTTCATAGGCACCGGGTTTTCGAACATCACCGCTGATGGAGAAGAATCGCTTGCCTCGAGCTCGATTCTTGCCCGCTTGCTTGAACCAGACTCCAAGTGTGCCAGACTCTGGCGTGTCCACCGGGCGCGACGTCGGCTCTCTCAATAAGATCGATGGCACCCACGCAAAAGTTTCGACGTTGTTCAGAACCGTCGGTTGATCGTAAAGACCGTTGGTTTGCAACTCTGGGGGGCGATTTCTCGGTTCCGATCGTTTCCCCTCCAAGGCTTCAATCAATGCCGTTTGCTCACCGCACACATATCCGCCGGGACTGACGAATACCTCGAGTCGGAAAGTGCGGCCGCTGCCAAAGATGTTCGCGCCACACGCTCCAAGGGATTCCGCACGCTCGATCTCGCGGCGCACCGATTCGATCTGCGAGAAATATTCGTGCCTGACGTAGATGTATCCTTGATTGGCTCCGATGACCAAACCAGCCATGATCATCCCTTCGATGATCAAATGCGGTGCAGCATGGAGTATCTCCCGGTCCTTAAACGTTCCAGGTTCGCTTTCATCCGCATTGCATACCACATACTTCGCTTCGCCAGTCGCAAGTCTCGCTTCATCCCATTTGCTGTAAGCGGGTGCTCCAGCACCTCCCATTCCCAAGAGACCGGCCGTTTTCAACGCTTGAATGATGCGAGATGGATCCGGGGTTTCCAGGTATTGTCGGACTGCTGAATATGGAGCGGATTGTGATAAGGCGTCGATCTTGATGCGATAGCAGTCGATCTCGGAACGTGAAAGCGCTTCTTCCGCTCGCTCCTGCTCGCTATCCCCGGAGACCTCTCGGTTGGCCAAGATTTGTTCGACAACTCCTACGAGTTCACTCGGGGTACGTTGTACGAACAGCAACGGCTCCGCATCCGCCTGTTCGACCAACATCGCTGGAGCGCGATCGCATCGCCCTAAGCAAGAGGCTTCCACGACTTCGATTTTTTCAGTGCCGGCAGCATCCTGTAGCTCTCTTAGTTGGTCAACGATTTGCATCGAACCTCGCAACCGGCATGACATGTCACGGCAAACCGCAACTCGGCAGGGGGCTGGCTTGGAACGTTGATAATGGGGGAAAAAGCTGACCACGTCCTGGATAACACGAACTGGTTCCCCCACGCGATTGGCGATGCGTTGGATCTCGTCATCGCTGATATAGCCATGATGATGCTGGGCCTCCTGCAGCATCTTCGCAATACGCGTTCCCAATTGACGTTCCGTTAAGGACTTCATGGTTGCTTGCCCAAGTGCTGTCGTAATCCGCTGCGATACTCCTCCAAGGCGCCAGGGCTGAATCTGGAGGACCCATCGAAGGATGAGCTCTGCCCGCGCCGCCATGTCCTCGGGCTCACGAAGAACCCATCGTAAAAATCATCTCCGAGGTTGAGTTCGGGTGACGGCAGTTGGACGGATCTCGTCATCGCTCGGACCGCGAGGGTCCACTGAACCCCTTGTTCCCAAGAATGAGGTGGCCATTCAATATCGACAAGATTCTCAAGTGACTGTTTTACCGCATCGCGATCCATATTTGTTCGGGATAGATTGCCTTGGCTTTGTTGCAAGGATTCAAGGAGTTGCGATGCATGATTGGCTGCGAGCATTCGATCAGGCGTTTTCGATTCCATTGTGGATCGCAACGCATCGAGTTGACTCGCGAACGTACGCCAGGGAGTTTCAGGGGCTGGCTCGATCGCAAGCTCTAGATAGTTGAGGTACCAATCATCCCAGACGGCGACGCCTCCTTGGTTGGCTTTTTGTTTGGAGCCTGCTCTCCAACCGGTCGCGTCGAGTTCGTGGTGGCAGCTGCTGCAGCTGTATTCGGTGAATTCAGGCCAGTCTCCTTCAATTTGGCATCGATCGATGAGGAGTTGCAATCTGGCTTTGGCAGTTTCCAATTTTCCGATTCGCCATCGCATCCATTGTTCGGAATCGGCGTCCTCAGCAAGACTCCAGTGGGCTGGGTAGCGTTCCAGATAATTGGAGAACTCGAAGGGCATGGGAGGGTGTCCTGCTGCCATCAATTGATGATCAACATGCATGGATGGATTGGAGTCCCTTATGGATCCTATATGACATTCCGCGCACTTGCGGACTTGCGTGGACCAATCCGGCAGAGCGACACGTTCGGTGCCATCGAATCGAGATTCTTTCTTCGATAGGGTAGCGAGCGAATAGTGATCTTCCCCCCAAGCGTTGAGAGGACCATGACAGGATCCGCAGTGAATACCGAGTGGACGCAAGTCGACGTTCGTGTTCTCGGATGCATGACATGAGACACATCGCGATTCCAGAATCTGTTTGCGCTCAGCTTCATTCGCCAGAGGTCTTCCAAGGAGTCGTTCGAGCATGGCTCGAGACGCCTCGTTGTGAAGAATCGCGTAGGCTTGCGCATGAGGATCGTTGTCGAACCAGACTTTGCCGGCTCGTTGCCAAATAGGCGCATCGGGTTGGCTTGAGCCATGGCAAGAGGACGCCATGCATCCACCAATTCCCCCATCTCCACATGCGATGGGAACTCGTACAACCAGGAGAATTCCCACAAGAGCCACGCAGCGTGCGTTCATTGCAGCGTTCCCGCAGTCGGAAGGGAGGAGACCGGGTCGATATGATATCGATGGCAATCGATGCAATTCGCCGAGGCGACGTGCGTTTGGGAGCTTGCTCGCTCCATTCTTTTCTTGGCGTCTTGGATATGACATTCACGGCAATTCTCAATGCCCGCGATCATGATGGTATCCGCCTCCCGTTCCGAATCCACGGTCGAGCCGGTTTCGCGATAGGCGGCTGCGTGGCATGATTTGCAGTCGACCATGCGATGGGCGCCGTGGACGAACGTGCCGTCAAGCAACCATCGCTTGCGAACGTTGCTCGGCTCTACGATGGAGTCCGTTGCAGGGTCTGCTGGCAACGCAAGTTGGTGGCACTTCGCACATCCTTCGGTTTTGCTGCTCAGAAGCGCCTTGAGACGCATTTCCTTTTCTTGGATCTCCTGGGGATCCAATTGCGATGTGTCTCCACGTTGCTGGAAGAACTTAAACAATTCGACAGGCAGTTGATCTGCGATCGCCTTTTCCGTCAGAGCACGATTCAGTCCATGCGGGATACCATCCAATCCGTGGCAGGCACTGCAATGAGATTCAAAATTGACCGGGCGAAACGTCTTGTGATCCAAGGCTGCAGCACCGTCCGCGCTGGTCGAATCGGGTTCATGGCAATCCGCGCAGTTCAAGGTAACCAACTGGGAATCGGGATCAACTTGGTATCGATCTTGGTCCTTAGTCGGCAGATGCTCACGCTTCTTGGCTGTTGCATCCCCGGGCGTTTTCGGTTGACCGGGTCGTAGATGCTGGATGTGGCTGAACTTAATGGTACCCGGATCACCTGGCTTCATTTCAAAGCGGAACGCAGGGTGCTGAGTCGAGAAACTGCTGACGTTGGGTTCGCTTCCAGAGGCACGCTCGAGGACACTGGCGATATTCGAATGGCATCGAGAGCACTGGTTGTCTGCGACGTCGGACAGATCCTGATTCAATCCCAGATGCTCTCGATGGCATTGGTTGCAAGCCTCAGACGCCAACACTTCTTTCCTCGTCGAGTCATTCTTATGGCCTCCGACGGGATGGCATTTGCTGCAGGCCATGTTATTCAGCGCAACGAATTCTGGATGCTCGCCGCGCCAAGCGTCGCTTCGAATGGGAACTTGCGAAGTGTGGCATTCCTCGCAGCCTTGTTCATTCCAGGGTTGATGAACGCGGGACAAGGCCCCCGTGCTAACGTGAGAACTGCCGCGCGGCGACAACAACCATCCCGAACTCACCAAACCAATGAGCAGACCGATCCAGCCCAAGCGTCGTTTTCGAACGATCCACGGGTCTTTCCTCGCATGGTAGCGAGGATCGATCTTTTGGGCTCGTTGCTTTCCGGTAATGGGCATGTCGGCTCTTTTCACTCCTCAGGCACTACCAGTATCGTATCGCCGTGATGATATGGGCGATGAGCAAGACCCCGAGCAGGATACTCGCCCCGGCATGGAATCCAATCCAACCATGAAGCCACGCTTGAGCGCGACGCTGCATTTCGAACTGTTGTCTTTGGGAGACCCACGATTCCAATCGATCCAGCAACGGTCCGCAGACAGCAGATGAAGATTGACGGAGCAACTGAAACCATTCCTTGGATCGTTGGGGCGTCGCCAGTTGTCCCACACGTTGGGAACCGTGCAAAAGAAACGGTTCGATGACCGAGGCGTACCCCTTCCATATCTCAAGGCGTTCTTCGTCAGAGGCAATCCCTTGAATCGGCGTTTCTGCGGCGCGGCGAGAAGGAAGCCGCCGCTGTCGTGCTCCAACCACAATGGCTTCCACATTTCGTTCTGAATCTCGAATCAAACTCGATCCACGCATGGAATCGGCGACAGCATCGAGCGATTCGAGAGACGCCGTCCCGTCGGGCTTTGGTCCCAGTGAGACCATCAGCATTTGCCGAGCTTCCAAAGCATTGAGTATCGATACGTCTTCGATCTGGGAGGCGACGGTCTCTTGAGGCAGATGCTCCAACATCCAACGCGGGATCACGATTTGGAGTATCCATCCGTAGACGCCGCTGGCAAGCACAAAGAACAGTAACCCCATCAAGACCGTCGTGAAAGAGCCGCCGAACCGATAGCCCGCATGGATAAACGCCAACGGTCCGCAGGCGAGACCAAGCCAAATGTGGTAGGCCATCCACGCCTTGGTCTTGAACAATCGGATGCGCCGAAGTGCCTTTCTCGGCCACAGGAGTAATTCAAACAAGATGATCGCTGCTGCCGCAGAACCGATCACCAAGCCTGGCACGGAACTTCCGGAGACGGATCGCTGATTTTGCCACGAGGCATAGCCTTGCCACACCGCAGCTCCGATGATCAAGGCAGATGCCAGGAGAATGGGCCCGATATGGAGATTCAGCTTGCGGACCAATAGCACTAGTCACCTCGCCGCAAGTCAATTCACTCCAGAAAATCATCCCGAAACACGACAGTTCGTTTTAATTTGTACGTCCTTCCATGTCAACTTGCCCTCGTCGCAAAGCGTCGTATATATCGAAGAAGCTAACATGGGTGTCAAGCGCTTTCATGATGTCGAAGTTTCCCCGTATCATGCTTTATCGATAAAGACGAAGTCAAATAAGTCGCTCCTCTCGTCAGATTTGCGGAGCGTAGCTACCGACGACAGTACAATCGCGCGCTTCTTGCTCAGTGCATTGTTTTGATGGTTTGTGCACCTCAAACTCCTTTTCGTCGACTATGTGACTTCCATCGAAATCGGCGACTTCGATCGCGGCTATCGCAAGATCGACATCCAAGAGACTGCTTCGCAATTGTACAGCTTGGCCCGCCCCCTCTATGTGGGTCTCTTTATCGTTGCCATTCCAAGTACACAAACGGCAAATCGAATCTCATCCCGAAGAAGAAGGTTGGCCACAGCCGCTTCAACCGGCGAATTGCCCACGATTCCCGTCGACGATCGCGCTGCCGAAGTGCGGGCAATCAAAGTAGGGTAATGTCGATTATCGATCGTTCTTCCATGCGGATCGAAGCTCATGCACGATCAGGGAGTGAACCGTCGCTGTCCCGCCTCGAGCTTCAAAAAACAATTTCTTGTTGTCCGGACGCGTGTTGTATGGCATGGGAATGTAGCACAGCCCGCCACACGCAAAGACTTCGACGCCGATACGATCGCAGTAAATCGTCCATCGTTGTCTCCCGTCGCGGAGTGGTGCCGACACGCGATGCCCTGCAACGCTCAACGATTGTTCTGCCACGTCGTATTCCACCATCACATCGCGGATGTTGAACAACACTTCCTTGGCATCGCCCGGTTCAAACTCAACTTGAATCTCGACCAACTCTGCTTGGATATCCTTGAGCGGATTGGCGTCCCCGGGACTCAACGAGTCGATCTTGAGAGAATGGGTGCGAGATCGAAGATTATCAAGTTCTCTGACGGGAAGAAAAGTCATCCGTGGACCGCCATCCGTTTGCATGAGACCAAGTTCCAGCGGTACGGTCATGCTCTGGTTGAAGGGCATGCCCTTCGTTTCGGTTTGCCACCAGCCGATCAGAATCCTTCGTCCATCCGGAACATCACTAAACGATTGAGCTGCGTAGAATCCTCGCCCACGATGGCCTTGGATGCGAGTTGCGTCAGGAACGAATTGCTTGCCATCGAATGCTCCAATGGCATAGTCGCTGTTGGCCGCGATCAATACCCACTTCTTCCTCGTTGGATCACCATCGACCGACAACTCGAAAAAATCTGGGCATTCGAACAAGAAGCGACCTTGAGTGGTATCACCCTGCGTGACGCTGGCAAGCGTCCAGTCCTTCAGGTTGGGCGATGTAAAGAAGTGGATGGTGTGTCGGCCTTGCCATTCGACGTACAACGTCATCACCCACTGCTGGGTCGGTTCATGCCAAAAAACTTTGGGGTCTCGATTGCCCCCTGTGATCTGCTGAAGGATGGGGTTGCCTTCGTACTTTGTGAATCGGCGACCATCCAGGCTATATGCGATCCCCTGCACGGTTGGATTCCCAGCAGCCGTATAGATGAGTACCAGGGGAACCTGACCGTCCTGCCCAAAGCCACTCGTATCTTTCCAATCCACGACAGCGCTGCCGCTGAACATCGGTCCCATGTCATCCGGGGCGAGCACATCTCCCAGTTCTTCCCAATGGACCAGGTCTTTGCTGACCGCATGCCCCCAGTGCATATTGCCCCAACCCCAACCGTAGGGATTGTGTTGAAAGAAAAGGTGATACTCTCCGTTGAAGTAAACGCAACCATTCGGATCGTTGTTCCAACCCCTTCTTGGTGAGAAGTGGAATTGGCCTCGGAGCGGCTCTCGGTAGAGATCTTCCGCATCCTTCAGTGCATCGCTTGGTTCGATCAGATTCAGGGCCTTTGAATCCTCCGGCAGTCGGTCGACCTGCAAGGTGAGGGATTTGCCGTTCCACGGACTTACTTCCATGGGGGCCCACCAATCGGCATCTTCGTCGGCGAGTTCGATTTCGTTTTTGACAACAGCCTTTCCGTCGATCGAGAGAGTCACGATCCGCTTGGGACCTCCATTCTTGATTGGGAGGTTTAAATAGCGCGAAGTCACATTGAAGGACCGCTGAGCGCTCAACATATAGCCCTTAGGTTGGATATCGGTTTGCACAATGTGATCGACATTGATATGCCCCCAGCTGCCACTGGCATGGTCCACAATTCGTAGAACTCCCTTTTTCCCCAACAGCTCCGAGACATCCCAAGCATCTGGGGCCAGCTCTTCGGTCCCCCCTGGGCGATCATTCGGACCTGTCGAACTGCGAACGACTTGGCCATCGACGATCAATTGCAGCGCCAATTGATCGCTCTTGCCCCCGCCGATCAGAAACGCAATGTAACGCCGCTCGATGGGGAACTCAGGGGAAGTGAGTGTGCCCTGTGAAGCATCACCACCATAGAACGAATTGATCAAACCCTTCCCCTTGAAACCGCTCACCAACATCTGGTTAGGCAGAGTACCTCGGGCAGGTCCCGATCCGAAGGCATCTCCTGTCGCTTTCCAAGATGCATACGACTCGGATTCGAAATCTGCGAGAACCACATCATCCGAAGCGGAACTCGATGATATGAGATAGAACAACCAAACGAGACACCAAGGCGCAAGGCAACGAAGTTGCATGATAGTTTTCAACGACCAAGCACTTGGTTTACCGAACCGCTAGATTGGTTGGAAAGCCTTGCGTCGTCGTCTCATGATTCCAAAGAGGGTTGCTGATCCAGCAACCACGATCGCGATGGTCCCGGGCTCAGGCACTGGCTGCGTGGACATGACAATCGTCCCGGAACGGGCACCGGGAGCGGCACGGAAGCCGCCTGTGAAACCTTGGAAGAAGATACTCATCTGACCGATGACTGCTCGATTAAAGCCGCTTTGAGATAACGTTGTTCCAGGTGTGAATACACCCTTGGCCGTAACCAACCTCGTGCTCGAACTGAGAAATCCGACACCAACCGTGTGAACTTCGTCAGAAAACACCTTCCCGGTAAACTTTCCAAAACCGCCGTTTTCAAAAGCGATCGACTGCCCAACCGAGCTGAAATCACCCACCGTCAGCTTGTCCATTGCTAACATGCCGCCGGCTACATGATTGCTCGTAAAGGATTTCCAGTCGTCCGTTGCCGTGTTATTCGTTCGGACGTTGGTGAAGGTGATCGAAGGCTTCAGGTCCAAAGTTCCGGACGAAACATTTCCTTGAATGTTGAAACCGATCGTGCCGACGATGGATGCGGCAGCCGCTACCCCCGACGAAGCAAGAAACATTGCCAGTGTCAGTGTGCACATAGACGCAAGGGGCAGCCATGACGCGAACGACAGGTCTGGACATTGGATGCGGGAAGGGCGTCTCCCGGAAAGTGGCTGGCAACAAGCAGTGTTCATCATGGTGTTTACCTTCCCTAGTATTCCATCAATTCTTCGGGCGTTTATCGAATCGCTACTGCGGATGGTCTGGCGTTATCGTAGTTCTACCCACGGCAAGGGTCAACGGATTGACACCGAGCTTGCCAATGGATTTCGATG